>JACQVU010000325.1 GCA_016209585.1 Planctomycetota bacterium | reverse complement strand
GGGGCGCGGAACGCGGGGAAGGCGGGGCGGGGGAACATGTTGTCAGTTCTTGGTCGGCGGTCTCACGCTCCCCAGCGATCTGCTCCCCCGCGGCGTTCCACCTTGCCCGTGCGGCGGCGCGCCGCGCGGAGGATGGTCACGTCGCGCGGGGGTGGTTCGGCGAAGTTGATCTCCACCACGTGATCCAGCGCCCGCTCCACGGCCAGTCCGCCGGCCGTGTTCAGGATCATCTGCGGCCCCGCGAGCCCCACGCAGAGGCTCCCCCCGCCTGGCGGCGGGGGAGCGCCGGGCGGCGCCCCAGGCGGCGGGGGCGGGGCGGGCGAGCGATTCTCCTCGGCCGCCGAGCGTGGGGAGGGCAGGAAGTCGACGACGGTGGCGCGCGCCGTCTCGGAGCCGAAGGGGTAGGAACCGGGCAGGAAGACGATCTCCTCGCCGCCGTCGCGCCAGTAGACCTTGGCTTCACGGAACTCGGCGGGTGGGGCGAGCAGCAGCGCGCGGATCTCGCGGAAGGGGATGAAATCGAGGTTGAAGGCTGGCGCCGAGCCAGTGTCGCGTCTCGCGCGGATGGCTTCGACGCAGCCGGCGAGGGCGTCGCTGCGATTGGCGAGCAGGCCGATGCCTGGTGGCGCGGCGCGCATCGGGCGGCGGTCGTCGAGACCGGCGACGAAGAGGCAGCCGCGCCGCGGAGCGTAGGGCGACGCGGGGGTGGCGAGAGGCGCGGCGGCCAGCGCCACCTCCCGCGCCAGCGTCGGCGAGCGGTCCGCGGTCCAGGCACAGATTGTCAGGTGGAGGAGGCGCAAGCGTTCCTTCCAGAGCAAGTCGTTTCCGACCGCCCGCGACGCCGCGACCAGGCGCGCGTGGAGGTCGGGGTCGTGCGTCCAGTAACACTTTCGGAGTCGGCGAAAGAGGTCCAGGGAAGGCGGCATGCGGCTCGCGGAGACGGTCGCGCGACGGCCACGGGGGCATGCGCCACGGCCGACCGGCCAGCCCTCGCCGGGGCGACAGAGCCGAGTGTGCGGTCCGGGCGGGGAAATTTCAATCGCGCGGTGGTTGCGGATCGGCGCGAAGCCGCGCAGACTTCGCGGGCCGTGGGGGCGCGGGGTTCTCCCGGCGGTCGGTGGACGGTCGGTGGCGTGATGTCCTGGCGAGCGGCGCGAATGGTTGTGGCGTCAGCCTTGGCGGTGGTGACGGGCTGCGCGGCGATGGAAGTGGCGCCGCTCGATCCCGGATGGTCGGGCGCGATGATCGCCGTGATGGAACCGATGAACGGCACCGGCTCGCCCCAGAACCCGCGGCGATTCGAGGACTTCGAGTCGCTGGGCGACCTGACGCGACCGGAGCCGAGGATGATGCGCGCCACCGCTCTGCTGCGGCGGGTGCTGACGCGCGAGGCCGCGCGGCGCGGCTTTCCGCCCGTGGACGGCGACCGCGCCGACCGGCTGTTGCTGCCCGCGCCGGGCGCGACTGGGCCGCCGGCGCCGTTCGCGGAGCGCGCCCGCCGCGCGCGGGATGAACTCGGGGCGCGGCTGATCCTCTGCGGCGTGGTTTACGAATGGAGCGCGCGGGACGATCATGTCGAGCCGGTGGAGATCGTCATCGCCGGAGACTTCTCGCTGGTGAGGAGCGACACCGGCCAGGAGGCGGCCTTCGTTCGCGGTCTCTACTGGACGTTCCAGGCCGCGCAGGGCGACGTTCCCGCCGACCCGCTCGAAGTCGTGAAGCCCGGCGCCGGGGAGTGGTACGCGGAGCGATTCGCCGCCGTGGTCTGTGACGCGCTGGGCATGCGGTGACACCCCGTCGATGAAGTCATGGTGAAACGAAAGACAGGCGACCTGCCCGCGCGCCGCGCAACCGCGGGGCCGGTGGATACCGCTCCCTTCTCCCCATCTCCCCCTCCTCTTCTCTCCCCATCCGTGCCACCACCATGACCGGAAACATCGTTCTCGACTGCCTCCTCATCGTGCTGGCGCGCGTGGGCGACCAGACGCTCGGCACCGTGCGCACGGTGGCCATCATCAACGGCCGACGGGCATTGGCCTTCGGGCTCGGCTTCTTCGAAGTGCTCCTCTGGATCGTCGTGGTCTCCAGCGTGATGAAGCAGATCGAGGCCGACCGGGTCTACGCCATTTTCTACGCCGTGGGCTTCGCGCTCGGGAACTACGTGGGCATCACCATCGAGCGCTGGGTCGGCTTCGGCGACCAGGTGCTGCGCGTCTTCACCCGCGGCGGCGACGCCATGGCCGCCCTGCTGCGCGACCAGGGCTTCCGGGTCACCTGCTTCAACGGCAGCGGGCGCGATGGCCCGGTGCAACTGCTCTTCCTGGAGACCCCCCGCCGCCGGGCCGCCTTGGCGGCGCGGATGGCGCGCCAGATCGACCCCGGCTGCTTCTACCTCCTCGACGACATCCGCACCGTCTCCACCGCCGCCCCCGACTCCGTGCCGCTGCCCGCCCCCGCGGCCGTGGCGGCGGCCTCGCATCGAAAGTGAGATCGCCATGCCCCGCCCTTCCTCCACCACGCCGCGCCCCAGCCGCCGGTCGGAACGACCCGGGCGGGGCGCGAGCCGGCCGCCGGCGGACGCGCTCTGGCGCCGGGGGCTGGAAATGTTGCGCGTGGCGCGCCGCGTGGTGATCACCACGCACGTGGACCCGGATGGCGACGCGCTGGGTTCGGAACTGGCGCTGGCGCGCTTCCTTTGCCGCGGAGGCCGCGAGGTGCGGGTGATGAACGCCACCGCCCACCCGCCCGAATACGACTTCCTCACGCGGCGCGGCGAAGTTCGGGTTTTCGACCCGGCCGCGGCCGCCGACCGCGACTTCCTCAACACGTGCGACCTGGTGGTGATCCTGGACGTCTCCCGCTACGGCCGCCTCGCCGGGATGGAAGAGGCGGTGCGCCGCGCGCCGGCGCCCAAGGTCTGCATCGACCATCACGTCGACGAGGGCGAGAAGTTCGACCTGCGCCTGGCCGACGAACGGGCCTGCGCCACCGCCGCGCTGGTGCTGCGGGTTATCGACGCTCTCGGTGGCGCGCTGGACCTGCGCCTGGCCGAGCCGCTGCTCGCAGCCATCGTCGCCGACACCGGCTCGTTCCGCTTCCAATCGACTGACGGCGAGGCCTTCGCAGCCGCCGCCCGGCTGGTGGCCGCCGGCGCCGAGCCGCACGCGCTCTACCGGCGCGTCGACTGCGCGCGGCCCATCGCCCGCGTGCGCATGCTGGGGCGAAACCTGCGCGCCCTGCGGCTCGCGGCCGGCGGGCGGGTGGCGTGGCTTCGCGTGAGCCGCCGCGACGCCGCGCGCCAGGGGTGCGACGTGAAGGAAGTGTACGACATCATTCCGCACCTCACGCGCGTCGCCGGCGTCGAGGTGGGGGTTTGCGTGGTCGAGCACGGTCCGGGCGAAGTGCGGGTGTCGCTGCGCTCGGCCGGCCGCGTGAACGTGCACGCCCTCGCCCAACGCATGGGCGGCGGCGGGCACCGCATGGCGGCGGGTTTCTCGGCCTTCAAGCAGAGCGGCCGGGCCGTCGCCCGACGCATCGTCGCCGCGGCCTGCGTGGCCGCCGCCACCGCGGCGCGGGGGTGACGCCGCGGTCGCGATGGTAGGATGAATCGCATGGCGCTGACGCTGCTGCCGTTCAACAACCTGGGCGCGACTCCCACGGCCGACGTCGCCGCCGTCGTGGAAAAGGCCCTGTCCGGCCGGCGGCTGTCGTATGACGAGGGGGCGTTCCTCTACGAGCATGGCGACCTCACGACGCTGGGGTTCGTGGCGCACGAGTTGCGCCTGTCGCGCGCGGACCCGGGGCGCGTCACCTACCTCGTGGATCGCAACGTCAACTACACCAACGTCTGCGTCACGCTGTGCGGCTTCTGCGCCTTCTACCGGCCGCCGGGGCACCCCGAAGGGTACGTGAACTCCCGCGAGGTCCTGGGCGCGAAACTGGCCGAACTCCGCGACCTGAACGGCACCCGCGTGCTCCTGCAGGGCGGGCACAACCCCGACCTGCGCCTTCCCTACTACGAAGACCTCGTGGCCTGGATGCACGCCACGTTCCCCACCATTGAGATCGACGCCTTCTCCCCCTCCGAGATCGACCACCTCGCCCGCCTGGAAGGCATGTCCATGGAAGACGTGCTGCGCCGCCTCCAGAACAAGGGCATGGCCGGCCTCCCGGGGGGCGGGGCGGAGATCCTGGACGACGAGGTGCGCGCCGCCGTGTCGCCGAAGAAACAGAACACCGCGGGCTGGCTCCAGGCCATGCGCGTCGCCCAGCGGCTGGGCATGAACACGTCGGCCACGATGGTCATCGGCTTCGGCGAGAACTTCCGCCACCGCATGAACCACCTGGATCGCGTCCGGCGACTGCAAGACGAGTCGCTGCGCGCGCACGGCAACGGCTTCACCAGTTTCATCCCCTGGACGCTGCAACTGGGCGGGGGAACGCCGCTGCACAAGGCCACGCATCGGGGCGCGCTGGGCGCCAGGGCGCGCGAGTATTTGCGCCATGTGGCGCTCTGTCGTATTTACCTCGACAACTTCGCCCATGTCGCCGCCTCCTGGCCCACGATGGGCGAACGGGTGGCCTCGCTGGCCCTGCATTTCGGCGCCGACGACTTCGGCTCCACCATGCTCGAAGAAAACGTGGTCAGCGCGGCCGGAACCAAACGGCGCCGCATGGGCGTGCCGGAGATCGCCTGGTGGATCCGCCGCGCCGGCTTCGAACCGGCCCAACGCGACACCGCCTATCGCATCCTGGAGCCGATCCCATGTTGATCAGCGCCAGCCGACGCACCGACATTCCGGCCTTCTACGCCGAGTGGCTGGTCAACCGCCTGCGCGCCGGCTCCTGCGCCGTGCCCAATCCCATGAACCCCCGGCAGGTGAACCGGGTCTCGCTGGCGGCCGAGGAGGTTGACGCTATCATCTTCTGGACCCGCTGGCCCCGGCCGCTCATGGCCCGCCTGGACGAGGTGGACGCCCTCGCGCCCCGCTACTACTTCCAGTTCACCATCATCGGCAACCCGCGCGAGATTGACCCGCGCTCCCCGCCCGTCGCCGCGGCCCTCGACGCCTTTCGCGAACTGGCGGATCGCCTCGGCCCCGAACGGGTCGTCTGGCGGTATGACCCCATCGTCTTCAGCGACGCCACTCCCCCCGACTGGCACCGCCGCAACTTCGAGACGTTGGCCGTGTCGCTTCGCTCGCGGACCCGCCGTGTCGTGCTGAGCCTGATGGACCGCTACCGCAAGGCCGAACCCCGCCTGGCCGCGCTGGAGGGAACGCCGGCCGCGCCGCGCGCGTGCGAGATGGAAGCCGTCGCCCCGCTGCTGCGCGACTTGGCCGCCATCGCCGCCGCCAACAGCCTGGAGCCGGTGGCGTGCGCGGAACCCGACGACTGGACGGCAGAGGGCCTCCCTCCGGGCCGCTGCGTGGACGCCGACCTCCTCCACCGCGCGTTCGGCATCGCGCTCCCCGCCGCCAAGGACCCTTATCAGCGCCCGGCCTGCGGCTGCGCGGCGAGCCGGGATATCGGAATGTATGACTCCTGCCTCTTCGGCTGCGCCTACTGTTACGCCGTGAAGAACTTCGATCTCGCCCGCGCCAACCGCGAAACCCACGATCCCCGCTCCCCGAGCCTTCTCGGTTGGCACGAGGCGCCCTCCGGGGACGCGGCCGTGGACGCGGCATCGGCGGCGGATACCGGCGCGCTCCCCGGCGCCCGCGTCCCCGAGACGCCGGGGGAGGCCCGACCGACAGCCGGCGGCGGGGCATCGGCCCAGGCGGAGCCGGAGCAGTCGCGGCGCCGGCCGGCGCGGCTGGCCGCCCTGGCCGCGTGCGCGTTGGTCGCGGGAGGCTGCTCGTTCTGGGACTTCCTCACCGGCGACGACGTGCGGGCCACGTCGCAAGTGCTGCTCGAAGATTACCGCCTGGATCGGGCGCGCGTGACCTCGCTGGAGGGAACGTTCACCGTGCGATATGAGAATGCCGCCGGCCGCGGAGAGTACCAGGCCCGCGCGCGGATGGAACAACCGGGAGACCTGCGCCTCGAAGCCTGGAAGCCGAGCGGCGAATGGCTTTTCGCCTGCCGCGTCCGGCAGGGGTGGCTCACGATGGTGGACCCCGGCGGCAACGAACGCGGCCGCGTGGCGCTCCGGCCCGGCGTGCCTCACCCCATCGAGGCCGGCGGCGGGCTGGACGTGGAGGCCCTCGCCCGCCTGGCCACCGCCGCGCCCGACGCCGCGGAGCACCAGGACATCGTTGCCGACGACGCCGCGGGCGACCCGGTGGTCTACAACCTGTTCGAGCAGGGCCTGCTGGTGGGCGAGCGGCGGCTCGGCCGCGCCCACCGCGACCTGGTGGAGGAGCAGTACCTGGGCGGGGGCCGCGCCGCCGCCCAGCGCATCCGCTACCGGGAGTTCGCGGACCTCGGCGATGGTCCGCGCTGGCCCGGTCGCGCGCTGGCCACCGACCCCACCGGCGCTTCCCCGCGCGCCGTGGAGATCATCTGGCGCCGCATCCGCGTCAACGGCGGCGAACCCCACTCGTTCCCCGCGGACGACGGTGCCGCCCCCGCGCCGCCGCCTGCGCCGGGCGCGAACGAAGGCGCCGCGCCCGGCGCCACGCCGGCTCCACCCGCGCCCGCGGGCGGTCCAGTGGAAAGCACGCGGCGCTCCCCCGGCCTGATCGAGAAGAAGGGCGTGAGGTTCGAGTGAGGCCCTCGCGGGCGCGCTACGCGCGGTTCGCCGTTCCGCCGTCGGGCGGCGAGCCGACGCCGCGCGTGCGCGCTTCAAGGCGGTCGAGCCAGGCGCGAAAGTGAGGGCACTGGTGCCGGATGGCGTCCAGGCCGACCTCCAGCGCCGCCAGCGTACCGCCAATCGGTTTGACATACTCCGGCATGAGCGAGAGAACCCGCTTGGATGGCGCGGTTTCTTCGGAGTCGTTGATCTCCTCCGGGCTTCCGAACGTTTCTCGAACGTTCTGCAATGCCTCCGCCAACTCCGGCCGGCCGATGCCTCGCGCGAACGCCGCGGAGTCGCTGAACAGAAGCCCCTCGAATTCATGAATCACGATGAATGGAATAAACCGAGTCGGGTCGAAACGGTTCCCGAGTTTGTCCGCGATGTCCTTGGAGAGCGCTTTTTCGACCGCTTCGGCTCGCTTGGCCAACGGCAGCTTTGTCGCTTTCAACCGCCCCGGCCATGCGCGTTGACCGGTTTTGGGAAGCCTGTAGTAGTCGAACATCGTCGTCGCGAGGCAACCCTTGTCTTCCTTCAAGCGGTTGAGGATGTCCTTCCGCACGGCGCTCCACGCTCGAACGCCGCCCCTTTTTTCCCGTTGGCGGGCGCTCCCCGCCAAACGCGCGGTGACCGACGCGTATCCACGCGACTGAAGGTGCGGCGCCAACATCTCATTGACGAAACTCTCTTCCGTTTGGCCTTCGACATGCACCAATAGCCTGAGCATGCGCTACTCCGGACCCGGACGGCCCCCGATCTCGTTCTTCTCCCACAGTTGGCCAAGGCTGTACTCCTCGAGCCAGACGGAGAGAGGCTTCGATTCCAGCCGCCGGATATCCGTGGCGCCTTTCACCCGTTCGGCGACCAGCACCTCTTCGGGGCGAAAGTGATCCACGAGGATCGACGACTGCGTGGCGACAATCACCTGTGTGGCGACGGAGGCGCTCCTGATCATCGATGCCAGGAGTGTCACGGCATACGGGTGCAATCCGAGTTCCGGTTCGTCCAACAAAATAATCGACGGGCGAAGACTCTTCGGCTGAAGAAACAACGTCGCGAGGGCGGTAACCGTTCACCCCCTCCCCTGGGGACGGGCGAGCCTGCGGCCGCCTGGCGTCAGGCGGCGAGCCTGTTTTTTTTGGGGGCGTTGGGGAAGAGGGCGC
>JACQVU010000324.1 GCA_016209585.1 Planctomycetota bacterium | reverse complement strand
GTGCATGCCTTCGTTAGGCCGGGGCGCCCGAATGAACCTCGCCCCTAGTCCACGGCTTGATCTTCGCCAGCGTTTTGGCCAGGACATCCTTGGCACGCGCCGCGTCATAGTCCATCTGCAAACCGATCCAGAACCCCTCGGACATGCCGAAAAACCGGGACAGACGCAGTCCCGTATCGGGTGTCACGGCGCGATCGCCGGCCACGATCTCGCCGATGCGCCGCTGCGGCACGCCGATTTCCTTGGCCAGCCGGTACTGCGTGATGCCCATAGGCTTGAGGAATTCCTCCAGCAGGATTTCGCCGGGGTGCGGGTAGGGAACTTCGCGCATGGGGCCTCTCCGTTGTTTTTTCGCGTCCATTCGTGGGCTCGCCGTCACTCCCGCCCGCGGAAGCGGGGAATATCCTCGTCGTCGTCCTTCACCGGCTTGGCCCCCTCCAGGTTGAAGCGAATCGGTCCCAAGCCGCCGACGTCGGACAACTTCGCCACCCGGCCCGGCTCCGCGCGGCGCGGCTGATCGCCCGCGCCCTTGCCCCTTTCCGCGCCGGTTTCCTTCTGGTTCTTCCCGTCCCGCCTTTCCTTCTCTTTCTCTTTCTCCTTCTCCTTTTCCTTTTCCCTCTCCCGCTCTTCGTTCTCGTTCTCGTCCTTCTTCTTCTCTTCCGGGGCGGCATCCTTTTTTCCCGGCATGTCACTGTCCACGAAGTGGTCACGCTGAGGCGCGCGGTCGCGGCCACGGTCGCGATTCTGCTCGCGTCCCGCCGCGCGCGCCTCGCCGGAGAACGGCGCCGCCGCCGCCCGCGCGCGGCCGCCGCCCGTGACGGGACGAAACTCCTCGACCCGCACGTCGATGCCCCCGTCAGCGTCCGCCTCCGCCTTCGGCTCCGCCCTGAACGACCGGCGGGCGCGGGCGGCGGCGTCCGCGGCGCGCTCCCGCTCGGCCCGGCGCGCGAGCCGCCGGTGGCCAAGGTCGAGGTTCTCGTCGCGCCCAACGTCGTCCGCCGCGCCGGGTGGCGCTTCGCGCGCGATCTCCGGCCGCAACGCCGGATGGGTGGGCGCGTCGCCCAGGCGGATTTCATCAACGTCGATGTCGTCGTCGAGGCGCAGCAGGATGTCGTCGTCACCGCGCGGGCTTTTTCCCGCGTGGAGACGCCCGGCCGCGACGCCCTCCGCGCCGGGTCGCGCCGGCGCTTCCGCCCCAAGCGCCGGCGGCTGCCCGTTGGCAACGCCCGCATCGGGAAGCGACGCCCTCACGGCCGCGCCGCGAGCCGGTCGCGCCGGCGTGGCCGACGAGGGGGCCGGCGCTTCCCCGGCGGGGCGCGCGGCGGCGGCGACCGCCACCGGCGCGGCCCGCGCCATCTCGCCCCGCAGGCGGCAGGCTGGCCCGCGCTGTTCGACGATCGCGCCGGCTGGGAGGTCGTTGGTCTCGACCACGGCCACGGCTTCGTGGAGGGCGAGATCGAAGGTTGATCCGGGGGCGTCGAGCAATTCGATCTGGTGGGCGGCGAGCAGTTCAGTGAACCGCTGGCGCAAGCGGGCGACGGCGCGGGCCAGGGGGCGGCGGTCGTCGCGCGACGCGCGCGCGGCCAGGAAGAGGCTGTCGGCCGCCGGCAACAGCAGCAGGGCGGCTTCGCGCTCCCAGCGGCGGCGCTCTTCGTCGGTGGGGCGTCCGGCGAGGCCGGGGCGGGCGGCGATGTCGCGGACCTTGGCCTCGGCCTTGAGGATTTGCCGCCGGAGGCCGCCCAGGCCCACGCGCAGACTCTCCGGTTCGTCCGCGCCGGGGCGGTCGACGACGTCGCCGACGTCGCCGAGGAAGTCGCGCACGTCCCGCGCCAGCGCCCGGAGATCGCTGGAGGGCGGCTCGCGCGCAATGGGCGGCAGGAAGGGAACTTCCGCGGCCGCGGCGCCGGCGACCCCGGCCCCCGCGGACGGCGCGGCGGGTGGCGCGAGGCGCGCGTGAGGGTCAAGCGGCGCGCCAGGTTCGCCATCGTCGGCCGCCGTTTCCGGTGGGAGTTGGGGCTGGACGGGCGCGGGCGGGGCCGCGAGGTCGGACTCCGCCACCACCAGCGCCCCCTCCGTCGCCTGGGGCGCGGCCGCGGCTGCGGTCGCGGCTGGTGGTTCCGGTCGCGGCTCCGGTTCCACGCGCTGATCGGAGATCACGTAGACGCGGTCTGGCGGCGGGCGGCGGCTGACGGCCGGCAGGCCGAAGTAGGCCCGCATGGGGTTGAGGCGTTCGTGGAGTTCGGTGAGGACGCGCGTGGTCGCGGTGAGATCGTCCTGGGCCAGAACCACGTCCAGCGACTTGAGGTAACAGATTTCGCCCAGACCGCGCTTGAGGCGGGTCACGTCGCCGGTGAGCGTGGGCAGGCGGCGCGCCAGCCGCCGCACGGCGCGCGCCCACGACGTGGGAGCGACGCCCTCGGCGGCCACGGCCTCTTCCAGTTGGCGGCGGCGGAGGCGAATCGTCTCCAGTTCGCGGGCGTGCTGGGCCATCTGGTCGCTGTTGGCCAGGAGGCGGGAGACGACGCGGTTGAGTTCGTCATCGTTGATGACCTCGATGAAATCGCAACGGGCGCGGTCGGAGACCAGGTCGCCGAGGCGGCGGTAGGCGGCGCGGGCCTTGCGGCGCGCGAGTGAGGCGTGAAGGCGCCGCCAGGACTGGTGGGCGAACCGGCGCGCCCGGTCGAGGAAGTTGCGCCCGCCGGCCGCGGCCTCGGCGGAGAGGCTTTGCTCCTCGCGGGCCTGGCTCTGGTCGTGGAGGCGCTCCAGTTCGGCGAAGAGGTAGCGGAAGTGCGTGAGGTCGCGGGGTGGAGCGCCGGCCGCCGCGGCGCTTTTCTGGCCCGCGTAGGCGCGGTAGGCGGCGAAGCCCACCTGGGCGTTACAGCGCCGGTTTTCGGCGGCGATGTGTTCGATGCGCCGGGCGAGGTCGGCGGCGCGGCGGCCGACGGCGCGATGTTCGTCGCCCAGTTCCGTGAGACGCTGGTGGAGCCGGCGGGTCTCGGCGAGGGCGGCCCACTTCTGGGCGATGAGGTTCAGGAACCGGCGGATTTCGTCGTCGACCAGGAAGGGGCGGACGTCGTCGGCCAGCAGGCGGTTGCCGATGTTCTCGTAGAGGCGGAGGACTTCCGCCTGCCCGTGTTGCATCTCGCGTCGGAACCCGCGCGCCCGTGGGGAGGTGTCAAGCATGGCGGTGCCGACTCTTAGAGCCTGTTTCGGTAGGCTCTTCGTGTCGCGGATTTGACGATAACGCGCCCGTCTCTCCAGAATGCGACGTGGCGTGGCGCGACGCGACGCCACGCGACGTGGCGCGGCGCCGGCGATCATGCCTCTGATACGCCGGCCGCGCCGAGGCGGTTTGCCATGGAGATTGTCGGCTGGCCGGGAGCGGGGGCAAAAGGAAAACCTCATGGGCAACTTCGTGAAAGTGGCTGCGCGGACCGAACTGGCGCCCGGCGTCGGCCGGTGCGTGAACGCCGGCGGGCGCGAGATCGCGATCTTCAACGTCAACGGGGTCTTCCACGCGCTGGACAACACCTGCCCCCACGTCGGCGGCCCGCTCGGCGAGGGCGACTTGGCGGGATCAGTGATCACCTGCCCGTGGCACGGTTGGCAGTTCGACGTGACCACCGGCGAGTGCAAGAGCGGGATGAAAACCCGCGCGACCAGCCTGCCGGTAAAGGTGGTCGGGGACGAAATTCTCGTGGAAGTCTAGCCCCTGGCGCCGCTTCCGGCGGCGCGACGCGCGGCGCGCGGGG
>JACQVU010000329.1 GCA_016209585.1 Planctomycetota bacterium | reverse complement strand
GCGCGCGCCGTCCACCGGCGACACGAACAGCACCCCGTCGTCACTCACCTCACGCATGGCGGCCAGCGAGAACACCTGGTACCCGCCGGAGTCGGTCAGCACGGGCCGGCGCCAGCCCATGAACCGGTGCAGGCCGCCCAGGCTCGCGATGAGATCGTCCCCCGGGCGCAGGCCCAGGTGCCAGGCGTTGGCCAGCACCAACTCGGCGCCGAGAGACTCCAGGTGCTCCGCCGTCAGCCCCTTCACCGCGGCGCGCGTCCCCACCGGCGCGAACACCGGCGTGCGCACTTCACCGCGCGCCAGCGCCAGCACCCCGGCCCGCGCGCGGCCGGTCGAACCGTCGGTGTGAAGCAACGTGAACACCGTTCCCACTTCCCGCCTTTCCCTTCCCGCCTCGCGGTCGTATATTCTGCCCCGCCCCGGCCGCGATATCAGCAGCCGAGCGGCGGCGACCACGACCGCGAAAACCCCGATGACGGCCACCAACCCCCACCACTCGTTCCGGTTCCACGTGCGTTTCTACGAGTGCGACGGCATGGGCGTGGTGCACCATTCCAACTACTTCCGCTATTTCGAGATGGGCCGCACGGAGTTGATGCGCTCCCTCGGCCTCTCCTACCGCGAAGTGGAGCGGGCTGGCCACGGCGTGGTGGTCACGTCCGGCGAGTTGCGCTGCAAGGCCCCGGCCCGCTTCGACGACGAACTGGAGATTCAGACGACGCTGGGGGCCATGTCGGGCGCACGTTGCCGCTTCTCCTACCGCGTGCTGCGGCCGGCCGACGGCGCGCTGATCGCCGAGGGCGCCACCGATCACGGCAGCGTCGATTCCCACGGACGCGCCGCCCGCATGCCCGATACCATGGTGGAAGTGGCCCGCCGCCTGCGCTTGCCCCTCCGCCGGGCCTGACAACCTGGGGCGAGTTGTCTGTCGTCAGTTTTCAGTTGTCAGCCACCGGAGCGTCCGTGGCCTGACAACTGACAACGGACAACTGGTCGCTGACAACTGATGAGGGCCGGCGATTTTCGTTTTGGCTCGCCCCGCTGGAATGCCGATAGAAGGATCGAGGCGCGGGCCGGCGATCCCTGCTGGAATTCGCAGCCGGTTTTCGGAGACTCCCGTGGAGCAACTGGTCATCGAGGGCGGCAGGCGGCTGGAGGGGGCGGTGACCATCGCCGGCTCCAAGAACTCCGCGCTGCCGATCCTGGCCGCGACGCTGCTGGCCGAGGGCGAGTGCGTGCTGCGCAATGTCCCCCGCCTGTCGGACATCGATCTGATGCTCGACATCCTTCACGAACTGGGGGTCGAATCCACGCGGCGGCCGGACGGCGCGGTGGTCACGCGCGCCGGTGGCGGGGGGTCGCGCGCCGCGCCGTACGATCTGGTCTCGCGTATCCGCGCGAGCATCTGCACGCTCGGTCCGCTGCTGGCGCGCCACGGCGAGGCGCGGGTGTCGCTGCCCGGGGGGTGCGTGATCGGCGTGCGCCCGGTGGACCTGCACCTGAAGGGGGTCCGCGCGCTCGGCGCGGAGGTGGAGGTTGAACACGGCGACATCGTGGCCCGCGCCCCGCGCGGCCTCGCCGGCGCGGAAGTCTACCTGGGCGGTGAGTTCGGCTCCTCCGTCACCGGCACCGCTAACGTGCTCATGGCGGCGACGATGGCGCGGGGAGTGACGGTCATCGAGTCGGCGGCCTGCGAGCCGGAGGTGACCGACCTGGTTCGTTTCCTCAAGGCCATGGGCGCGCGGATTGACGGCGAAGGCACGCCCACGCTCACGATCCAGGGCGTCGAACGCCTCACCGGCTGCGAGCACGCCGTCATCCCCGACCGCGTCGAGGCCGGCACCTTCATGTTCGCCGCCGCCATCACCGGCGGCGACGTGGCGCTGCACGGGGCGGACCTCAGCCACCTGCGCGGCGTGGTCGACGTGCTCACCCGCGCCGGCATGCGCGTCACCCAACCCCAGCAGGACGTGGTCCGCGTCCGCGGCTGCCGGGTGCCGGCGTCGGTCAACGTCACCACCAACGTCCACCCCGGCTTCCCCACCGACCTGCAGGCCCCGCTGATGGCGCTGCTGGCGATCACGCCGGGCATCTCGCTCATCACCGAGCGGGTCTATCCGGATCGCTTCATGCACGTCGCGGAACTCAACCGCATGGGCGCCAACGTCCGTAAACAGGGCGCCACCGCCATCGTCGAGGGGGTGGAGTACCTCTCCGGCGCGCCCGTGGCCGCCAGCGACCTTCGCGCGGCGGCGGCGCTGGTCATCGCCGGCCTCGTCGCCCGCGGCCGGACGGAAGTGAATCGCCTCGAACACTTAGACCGCGGCTACGACCGCTTCGAGGAGAAACTGCGCGCCCTCGGCGCCGACGTCACCCGCCACCAGGTTCCACTGCCCCGCCGCCGCCAATCGGATCAGACGCCGCCGTCGCCACCAGCAGCCGCGGCGGCGTGATCTTCAGCACCCGCGCCTCCTCTTCCGCGAAGAGGTTGAACTCCCGAAGAATCGCCGGCAGCAGCAGCACGTCGCCGGGGCGGAACTCGGTCTGCCGTTCGCCCTCGCACTTCCACAGGAGCGACCCGGATCCGGAAAGCGCCACCAGGATCGCGAACTCCTCGCGGTCGCCGGGCGGGGGCGGCTCATAGATCAGCCCCGTGAACCGCAGGCTCTCCACCGTGAACTCCGGCGCGGCCAGCAGCCGCTGGCGGTCGTAGGAGAAGCCCGGAAGCGGCGCGGGGGTCACGGTGTCGGGGCTGGGGGTGAAGTCCGCCACCGCCAGGGCCTCCTCCACGTGCAAGGGGCGCATGCGGCCATCCAGGTCGGGGCGGTTCCAGTCGTAGAGCCGGAAGGTGGCGTCGGAGGTCTGCTGGATTTCCGCCAGCAGCACCCCGGCGCCGATGGCGTGCACCGTGCCGGCTGGCAGCGCGATCACGTCGCCCGCCTTCACCGGGAAGGAGTGGAGCAGCGGCTCGATCTTGCCCTCGGCCAGGGCGCGGCGGGCGGCGGGTTCGGTGGTTCCGGGCGCCCAACCGCGATAGACGCGCGCGCCGGGGTCGGCCTGCACCACGAACCAGGCCTCGCTCTTTTCGCGCTCGGCGAGGTCGTGCCGCTCGGCGTAGGCGCGGGTGGGGTGCACCTGCACCGAGAGCACGTCGGACGCATCCACGAACTTGAACAGCAGGGGGAAGCGGTCGGGGAAAGCGCGCGCTCCGGAACGTCCCAGGAGATCGTCGCGCCGCTGGCGCACGATCTGGCCAAGCGTGGCGCCGTCGAACGGGCCGCCCAGCACCACGCTTTCGGCCGACGGATGGTCCGACAGTTCCCACGACTCGCCCACGCGCCGCGCGTCGGGGATGTTCTTCTCCAGGAACCGCTTCAACTTGCGGCCACCCCAGACCTTCTCCTTGAAGATCGGGCGAAACCGCAGCGGCGGCAACGGCAGCGGCGGGGGCGGCGACATTGTCCGGTTTCACGAAGGGCGGTCCAGTCGCTCCAGGCCGGAGAGCCACTCGTCCAAGATGAATCTGCACCCCCTGGCATCGTATCACGACGCGGTTGGACCGCGCACCGGATCTCTCGATCGCCAGTTCTCCGCCGCACGATCCGCCTCCCCCCGGCCAACATCTTGAGAATCGCGCGCTTCTTCATAGAATACACGGCGGGGGAAACTGCCGCATGGACCTCAAGCGCCTTCAAGAGACGTACGAGCAGAGGATGCAGCAGGCGGTCGACGAGTTCGACCAGGCCTTCTGCGCTTCGCTTTCGCGGTTCAACGAACAACTGGCGGCGCTGGTCGCCCAGTACAACATCAAGGCCCGGCGTATCGGCGCGGCGGTGCTGGCGGACGCCGAGAAGGTGTCGCCGGACGGCGTGGCGGGCGGCGCCATCATCGAGGCGTTCAAGGCCGAACTGCGCGAGCCGGAGACCATCCAGGCGCCGGCGCTCACGCGCGAACAGGTCTTCGAGAGCCTGGCGCGCGAGTCGGGCGCGACCGACATTCTTCGGGAGATCGACCAGCAGCGCGAACAGGGTTCCGCCCCGGCGCGGGCCGCGTCGCCGCCTCCGCCTCCGCCGTCAGCCGTGGCGCCGGCGGCCGCTCCGGGCGTGTCGACGGGTGAGCCGGCGCAGCCCCCGCCGGCGCCCGATCCCGCGGGCCGAGATCGCCGCAACCTGGAGATCATGTGCCGGCAGTTGGAGCAGGAGGTGGAGTCGCTCAAGCGCGATCTCGCCGCCGCCGGCGAGGAGGGGGGGCGCCGTTTCCTCCGCGAGGCGCTGGACCGCTTCTCTCTCCCGGAGGCGGGGGAGTTGTTCGCGACGTTCTCCAGCGTGAAGAGCCGGTTGGAGGCGCTGGCGTCCTCCGATCCGGTGGCGAAGGAACTGGCCGACTTGTTTGATCGGCGCATGGAGAAGTTTTTCGCGGCGTTCGGGTTGTCGTGGAACCGCGCCTACCCGATCGGCAAGAAACTGAAGATCCGGTCGGCCCATCTCGGCCAGTACGACTACGCGGGCGATGACTTCCGGGAGGGCGAAACCAAGGTGGTGACGGTGAGCGACCTGGAGTGGCGGTCGGGAGGGAAGATCGTCCGCAAGGCTCGCGTGACCGAGGTCCGCGGGAAAGGCTAGGCGCCGATGGAAGAACAAGACGATCCGCCCGTTTCCCATGACCGGACGCCGGCCCCCGGCCGGCGCGTGGTCTACCGCGAACCGCCGGGCGGCGGAGGGGGGCGGCGCGCCAGCCCGTGGCTGATCGCGCTGGTGGCGCTGCTGGTGGTGGGGGTGGGCGGTTTTCTGCTGCTGGGGGTGGCCGTGGCCGCGCTGGCCGGGGGCGGCGGCGGGGCCGGCGCGGTGCGGGAGGAGGTGATGTCGGGGACGGCGCCGGAGAAGATCGCGGTGGTGGACCTCACCGGCGTCATCGCGGAGCAGAGCCTCTTCTTTGGAGGCGGCCCCGATGCGCTCGACCGGATGCGGCGTCAGCTGCGGCACGCGGGACAGGACGGCGACGTGAAGGCGCTGATCGTGCGCATCGACAGCCCCGGTGGCACGATGACCGCCAGCGACATCATGTATCACGAACTCCAGGAGTTCAAGAAGCGCGCCGGGGTGAAGGTGGTGGCCTGCATGATGGGCACCTGCGCCTCCGGCGGGGTCTATGTGGCGGCCGCCGCCGACAAGGTGCTGGCGCACCCCACCACCATCACCGGCAGCCTTGGGGTCATCATGTCTGGTTTTCATGATGACGGCCTGCTGGAGAAGATCGGCGTGAAGAACGAGACCTACAAGGCCGGGCGGTTGAAGGACATGGGCAGCATGTTCCGCCCGCCGACCGACGAGGAGCGCCGCCGTTTCGAGGCCTTGCTCGCGGCCAACCACGACCGCTTCATCAAGGTCGTGGCGGCGGGCCGCAACCTGCCGGAGGAGATCGTTCGCGCCCACGCCGACGGCTCCATCTGTTCCGCCGAGGAGGCGCGGGAGTGGGGCTTGGTCGACCAGGTGGGCTACTTCGCCGACGCCGTCGCCATGGCCCGCTCCCTGGCCAGCCTGGGTCCGGAGGCCCGCGTGGTGGAGTACCACCGCCAGCCCTCGCTGGGCGAGATGCTGTTCGCGCGGTCCGCGGCGGCTGGCGCCGGCGCCGGCGGGGACGGCGGCGCGCCGCTCTCGCTGACGGTGGCGCTCAATCCCCAGGCCTTGCTTGCGGCCGCCTGGCCGCGGCTGTATGCTCAATGGTCCGGGAACTGATTGACCCGCGACCATGGCTCGAATTCGCCGCGCGCTGCTCAGCGTTCACGACAAGACCGGCCTCGTGGAGTTCGCCCGCGGCCTCGCCCAGCAGGGGATCGAGGTTCTCTCCACCGGCGGCACGGCCACGGCGTTGGCGCAGGCCGGCGTGGCGTGCCGCGAAGTGGCCGAGATCACCGGCTTCCCGGAAATGATGGACGGCCGGGTGAAAACCCTGCACCCCAAGGTGTTCGGCGGCCTCTTGTGCGACCGCGCCAACAAGCGGCACGTGGCTGAGGCCGAGAAGAACGGCGTGCCGCTGATCGATCTCCTGGCCGTCAACTTCTACCCCTTCGAGCAGACGGCCAGTCGTTCCGGCGTGACGCTGGAGGAGGCGGTGGAGCAGATCGACATCGGCGGGCCGGCGCTGGTGCGCGCCGCCGCCAAGAATTTCCGGAACGTGGCCGTGGTCACCGAGCCGCGCGCCTATCCGGCGCTGCTGGCGGCCCTGGCGGAGGGAGAGGGCGAGTTGCCGGAAGACATGCGCCTGGAACTGGCGCGGCGCGCCTTCATGCACACCTCGCGCTACGAGGGCGACATCTTCACCTACTTCACCGACCTCACCGATCCTCAGACCGAGTTTCCCGAGGTCCTCGTCCGGCGGCTGGAGCGCATCCGCACCCTGCGATACGGCGAGAATCCCCATCAGTCGGCGGCCTTCTACCGGGATTCGCTGTCGCGGCGGGCGGTCTCCGTGGCGCGGGCCGAGATCATCGGCGGCAAGGAACTCTCCTTTAACAACATTCTCGACGCCGACTCCGCGCTGAACCTGCTGGTGGAGTTCGCCGACGATCCCACCGTGCTCATCGTCAAGCACGGCAACCCCTGCGGCCTGGCCATCCACCCCGACCCGGCGGAGGCCTTTGAGCGCGCCCTGGCCGGCGATCCGCTGTCGGCCTACGGCGGGGTGGTGGGAACCAACCGCCCGGTGGAGGCCAGCCTGGCGGAGGCGGTGACGGGGGAGGGGAAGTTTTTCGAAGTGATGGTGGCGCCGGACTACTCGCCGGACGCCATCGAGATTCTCACGTCGCGCCGGCGCTGGGGGCGGAACCTTCGGGTGATCCGCGCCGGGCCGATCGAGAAGACCGAGGGGCTGTACAGCATGCGCAGCGTGCGGGGCGGGGTGCTCATTCAGCGGCGGGACGACGGCCTGTGGGACGAGACCTCGTTGCAGGTGGTCACGCAGGAGACGCTGGAAGGCTCGGTGAAGAAGGACCTGCCGTTCGCGTTCATGGTGGCCAAGCACGTGCTGTCGAACGCCGTGGTGCTGGCGCGCGACTGCCAGGTGGTGGGCGTCGGGGCCGGGCAGGCCTCGCGGGTGGACGCGGTGCGGATCGCCGTGGCCAAGGCCGGCCCGCGGTGCGAGGGCGCGGTGCTGGCGTCCGACGCCTTCTTCCCCTTCGCCGACGGGCCGGAGATCGCCATCGACGCCGGGGTGATCGCCATCGTGCAGCCGGGAGGGTCGCTGCGCGACAAAGAGGTGATCGAGCTCTGCAACGCCCGCGGCGTGCCCATGGTCTTCACCGGCATGAGGCACTTCCGCCATTGACGGGGCATGATCATCCGCGAAGCCGTGGTTGAGGACTGCCGAGAGATCGCCCGGCTCTGGGAGGAGTTCATCGGCTACCACGCCTCCCTCGACCCGCATTACGAAAAGGCGGAAGACGGAATCGTCACCTTCGCGCTCTGGGCCGAGCACTGTATCGCCAACATCGACGCCGTGGTGCTGGTGGCCGAGGTGGACG
>JACQVU010000328.1 GCA_016209585.1 Planctomycetota bacterium | reverse complement strand
GGGAGAACACCATCCGGGGTCGCGCGCGCGAGTGTCTGGCCGCCGCCGACGCCGAGCGGGACAAGGTGCTGGCCGACCTTGACGCGCGGATCGCCCAGGGCAAGGAAGTGACGGGCGACGTCGTGACGAAGAAGTTGGAGGGGGTCGACGCCGTCTACGCGCACCTCATGCAGAACTTCGGCTCGGAGTTTGACGACCTCGCCAAGAGCGCCGAGGCCAGCCGCGCCGCGCTCACGGCGCGCAAGAACGACATCCTTAAAAAAACGAAGGTCGTCGACAGCGTCAACGCGGCCGGCGACATCCAGCAGTATCTCGATCGCTTCCGGGAAGACAACCTGAAGGAGATTGAGGCCTATGCCGACCGCCACGAGGAGATCAAGCGCATGCGCGACCGGATGGACTACGACAGCGCCATGAAGGTCTTCGCCGACCTGGCCGGTGACTTCGACAAGAAACGCAAGAACGTCCCGAGCAACGCCAGCGTCACCATCCGCCGCGACGACGCCAGGTGGAGGCGCTTGACACCCGACCAGCAGGCTGGCCTCGAAGCCAAGCGGAACGAGGCGGTCGACGCGCTCCTGAAGCGGCTGGACGAGATCGCCCGCGACTTTGACGCCCAGCGGGGAGAGGTGAACGCCGAACGGCAGGTGGTCGAGTTGATCTGCGAGCAGCGCGAGGCCTTCAGGAAACGCAACACCACCGGCGAACTCGTCCGCCTAGGCGCGGAGAACGACGGGGGCAAAGCCCTCCGTTTCAAGGACTGTTCGAAGCGCGGCGTCACCCTCCACACCGGCCTGCCGGTTCCCAAGCATGAGAAAGACCTGAACTGGGCGGACCGCGGCGATGGCAATGAGTTCCTCTCCCCACGGGAAGTGCTGCGCCTCGCGGAGATCGCGCTGGAGATGTCGCCGGCCACGCGCCGGGAGGGGGAGCAGGGGGCCATCGCGCACTTCGGCCTCGGTCTCTTTGCTTTGCGCGCCGGTCTGCATGAGCGCGCCACCATGCACCTGCGCCGCGCCGCCGACAGCGGTATCGAAGCGGCCCGCCCCCACCTCGAATCCGGCCGGGAGAACGTCCGGCAGGGTTTGCAGAAAGAACTTTTGGACCTGCAACAGGAGTTCGACGCGATGAAGGCCGAGAAGACCACGGAAGCGAAATGGGTCACTTTCCGCGGCCGGGTCGCGGCGCTTCGGCAGGCCAAGGCCGAGGTGCCCGAGTGGCGCGAGGCGCTGCCCGACATTGATCTCCTTCTCGACGACAGTTTCCAGGTCATGGCCGGCGCGGAAAGCGCCAACCAGGCATTCTTCACCTTCGCCGACGGCATCCCCGCCCAGATCGCCTCCACCGGCGGGGCTGGCCACCGCCCCGGCTACCTGGTGTTGCCGCCGGGTTCGTCGGTCAGCGGCGGGCCGGAACGGGCGCGGCGCATCCGGCTCCAATTGATGATTGAGAAAGTGGGCGGGAAGTTGACGGTGGCGTTGAACGACAAGAACTACATTGAGGTCACGTTCGCGGCGGGGCGCGGGGATCGCTCCGTGGCGAAGATCAACGCCTCCGACTCCAAGGCCGGCAACGCGTTCTCCGAGGAGTTCGACGTGCGGCTGAAAACCTGGGTCACGCTCGACTTCTCCGCGCCGCCCACCGGCTTCCAGGTGTTCGTCGACTACAAGCGGCAGTTGGCGCGCGGAGGCCGGGACCTCGCCGTGATGAAATATAACCCCGACGGCGCCGGCAAGTGGTCGATCCGCGCGGCGGGCAACAGTTTCAACGTCGATAACCTGCACGTCATCGCCGAATAGCGGCCTGCCGGCGGCACGATCCAGCAGCCCGTGAACAGAATCCTGTCGGGCGAAAACCGGCTGCAAGGCCGGCGCGGGCTTTCTTGGGACGTTTGGCAAGGGAATCGCTTGGGTGGGAGCACTCCCTTGCCGAGCAGGGAGCCGGCAGGCGGCTGGAGCCGACTCTCCGGCCCCGAGAGGGTTGGGGACGGCGGATGCCGAAGTTCCGGTTCAAGTTGGAGTCGGTTCTCGGCGTCAAGGAAGCCGTAGAAGCCCAGAAACAAAGGGCTTTCGCCGAGGCGCAGCGGCGGGTGATCGAGAAGGAGGAGGCTCGCCAACGCTGTCTGGAGGAGGTGCGGCGGACCATCGTGGCCTTGCGGCGAATCACTGAAAGCCACCTCGACATCAAGGAAGTTCTTTCCCACCAGCGGTACATCAATTCTCTCCGGGTGGCGACGGCCCGCATCGACGCGGAACTGCCGCCCCTGCGGGCGGAAATGGAGAAGAGGCGGTTGGAACTGGTCGAGGCCTCGAAGGAACGCAAGGCCTTGGAGAAGTTGAAGGTCAGGCAGTTCGAGGAGTGGAGGAAGGAACAGGACCGGATCGAGCAGAAGTCCCTGGACGAGATGGGGCTGAACTCCTTCCGGGCGAAAAGGAAACAGGTGGCGGGCGCCAAAGGGGCGGAGACGGTCGAAGACGAGGTGGCGATTTCCGGGGAAACCCAGGAAGAAGCGGGCCGGAGCGACGCCCCAGGCAAGGGAGATAGAGGAGCAGGACCGGATCGGGATTGACGGGCGAGGAAGATGAAGAAGATCGGCGCGACCATTACTCTTGTCCTCGCGGCCCTCGGGCTGGTGTCGCTCATCGGCATTCCGACGGCGCTGGCGCTGATCCGGTACAGCCGGGGGATCGACCGCGACGCGGTGGACGTGGCCGTCTCCTACGCCGCCAGCACCAGCGCGGCCCAGAAGCGGTTCGTCCGGGAGGTGCTGGCGCAGCCGGCGGAGCAGTTCGACGCGGCGCGGGTGCAACAGGCGCGGGAGGTGGCGAAGGACGAGGAGGCCCTGGCCGAGGAGATCCTCTCCCGCGATCCGGGGCTGCGGCAACTGAAGGAAATGGACCCCTCGGCCGCGCGCAACGCGGCGCTGGACAAGGCGCGCGTGCGGATGGAGGCCGAGAAGACCCTGGCCGCGCAGCGCACGCGGGAGTCCGACGACGCCGCCGTGCGCGACAGCGCGGCGCGCCTGCGGGTCGAGGAACTGCGGGAACTGCAGGGATCCATCGATCAGTCGGTGAAACAGATCAACAAGATGCTGGACGACTTCACGGCGCGCGCCGGCAAGCAGGTGGATGGCGACAATGAGAAACGCCGCGCGGCGCTTCGCGACGCCATCACCAAAGCCTCCGAGCCGACCGACTCGGCCCGCATCCTCTCCGAAATGGAGGCCAAGGAGATGGTGCCCTTCTTCCTGGCCCTCAACCCCAAGATCGCCGCGCCGGTGCTCAACGCCATCACCCCGCCCGCGAAACGGACGGAACTGGTTCGCGAACTGGCGCGCATCGTGCGCCTCGACACCCCGGAGGCCGCCGAAACCGTGGGCATCCCCAAGGCGGAGTACGAGAAAGCCCTGCCCTGGATCCAGAAACGCATGCCCGATAGCCAGCCTTCCACCGGCGCGCAGCCCACGGCCGTGGCGCCGGCCCCGGCGGGAGGCAAAGGTCAATAACGCCGCGGGCTGGACGGCGCGAGCCGGCCGCCCCGCGTTCGCAGAAAGATGGGAACCATGACCGACCTGTTGACCAGCGAAGTGGGCAGCCGCGCCGCGCAGACGGCGCCGACGCTTCGGCGGTCGCCGGAAGAAGCCGCGGGCGTCGACTTCGCCGGCCTGCTCGACACGCTCACCGCGGCCGTGGCCGCGAGGTCGGAAGCGCCCCGCGCGGCGGCTTCAGACTCCCGCGCCTCTTCCGCGCATGCCGACACCGATGGATCCACCGACCGCCGTGACCGCGAGTCGGATCGCGCCGCCGGCGCCGGGGGATCGGCACGCTCGGCCGAGAGGCCCGCGCCCCGCGAGCAACGCCGGGAAGAGCGTCCCGCCGCCGCTCGGGATTCTGACACGTCGCGGGCCGCCGACGCGGCCGCGCCAAGGCGCGAAGGCCGCCGGGCCGAGGCGTCGGACGCGTCCCAGCGCCGCGCGGAGTCCGCCGACCGGCGGCCTCGGACCGAAACCCAGAACACCACCGACTCCCGCGCGACGGCGCGGGAAGAGCGCGCCGACGAGGCTGCCGGCGGCGATCCGGCGGCACGCGCCGGCGCCACGGCGGACCGCGCGGATGCCGACGAGGCCGCGCCGCCCACGGGCGCGGAGGCTGATACCGCCGCCGCGGAAGGCGGCCAGGCGGCCGACAGCACGGGGCCGGAAGCCTCCATCACGGAGGAGAGCGCGGAGGCGGAGGCGGCCATTGCCGCCGCGGCCCTTTCCGCGGCCCTGGAGAGCCTTCCGGAAACCGGCGCCGGCGCCGACGCCGCCTCCACCGAAGCGGTGACGGCAACTGACGACGGCGCGGCGGCCGCGAGCGATTCGGACCAGTCCGGCGACGCGGCGAGCGGCACGGCGACGATCGACGCCGAGACGGCCGGCGAGATCGACGCCGCGACCGCTTCGGGTGCGAACCAGGCCGCAGCGGACGAGGCCGATGCGAAGCCCGCGCTCCCGGTAGAGACCGGCGCCGCGGCCGACGAGGCCGACGCCGCGTCGGCCCGTGCCAGCGCGGCCACCGCGCCGGCGGACGGCGAAACGAAGGCCGCGGACGGCGAACGCGACGCCGCGGCCCGCGACGAGGCTCATGAGCGGGTTTCAGCCGGCGACCACGCGCGGGCCGGAGAGCGGCGCGCGGAGAATCAGCAGACCGGTCCCTCGTCGGACGAGTCCGGCCGGGCCGGCGCCGAGAAACGTGAAGAAGCCATCGTCGCCAAGTTCGACCAGGTTCGGTCGGGTGGTGACGCCCGCGCGGAGAAGTCCCAGGAAGCGCGCGCCGCCGCCCGCCAGCCGGCGGAAAGCCGGGCGGGAGAAGCGGCCGACGCGCCGGATGGTGGCGCGGCCGGGGCGGAACTGCTTCCCGCAGAGGCGGCCGAGCGCCCGGCGCGCGCCGCGCCCGCGGACGACGCCGTGGCGCGCGCCCGCGTCTTCCAGCAGACCCGCGCCGCGGCCGACGCGCCGAAGCCGGCGGAGTCGGGCGCGAGCAGCGGGGGCGACCGGCCCGCGGCCGGCGGCCCGACGGCGGGCGAGGCTCGCGCCGCGAGCCGCCCGGAGGCCGCCGGGAAGACTCCGGTGACGCGGGAGTCTTTCCTCTCCCGCCAGGGCGAGATGGTGGAGCGGATCGTGGCCACGGCGCGGATGATGCGCGCTCCGGAGGGCCGGGAAACGATGCGGCTGATGCTTCGCCCGCCCCACCTGGGCAACGTGCGGATCGACATCGTCTCCCACCGCGGCGGCGTGGACGTGTCCATCGCCGCGGAGAACGCCGGCGCCCGGCAGTTGCTGTCGCAGAACCTGCGCGACCTCGCCCTGCGCCTGCGCGAGAGCGGCCTGGAACTCGGTCGGCTGGACGTCTCCGTGAGCCGTGACGATCACTTCGGCGCCCGCGCCGAGACGGAGTCGCGCGGCGGCGGGGGCCGGAGCGCGATCTTCCCGGAAGACCTGTTGTCAACCGCCGCCGCGATGGCCGCGGCCGCGGCCGCGGAAGAGAAGGAGATGCACGAGGCCGTGTCCGAGGGCGCGGCCTACGGGTACGTGAACGTTCCGGGGCTGGACGTGAACGTGCAGGTCTGAAGGCGAGGCCAAGAACCCGGCGCGGGAAGGCGCGCCTTGTACATCCTATGGTCACACCGACGTTCCTCAATCCGACAACCGTGGACAAGACCGACGCGGGAGACCGCATCCGGGTCTCGCGCGATCAGTTCCTGAGTCTGCTGGTGGCCGAGTTGCGCAACCAGAACCCCATGGAACCGCTCGACAACTCGCAGTTTCTGCAGCAGTTGGCGCAGTTGGAGCAGTTGGCGTCGTCGTCGGAGTTGCAGAGCACGCTCGCGGGCATGTCGCGCAACCAGACGCTGGTGAGCGCCAGCAACCTGATCGGCAAGTACGTGAAGGCCATCGACCCCGACACGGGCGAATCGCTGTACGGCAAGGTCGACGGCGTCACGATGAGCGGCGACCAGATCGCGGTGAAGGTGGCCGGGAAGGAAGTCCAACTCGGCTCGATCACCGAGGTGATCGACCCGGCCTCGGCGCCCACCGGCGTCGGAGAGGCGGGGGAGGAAGTGGCGGACCTGTTGGCCGCCGGCGAGTGAGTGACACGACACCCAGAGACATGACACTGACCAGGCCCATGCGGCATCAGTGAAGGAGACGGGACGATGGCTCTCATCCAGGCGCTGAATTCGGGGATCTCGGGCATTCGCGGCCAGCAGGCGCGGATCGACGTGCTGGGCAACAACCTGGCGAACGTCGACACCACGGGCTTCAAAGGCTCGCGGGTGAACTTCGAGTCGGTCCTCGCCCAGACGCTCTCGTTCGGCTCCGGCCCGCAGGGCGCGCTGGGCGGGATCAACGC
>JACQVU010000321.1 GCA_016209585.1 Planctomycetota bacterium | reverse complement strand
CCCCTCTTCCCATCTCCCCATCTCCTTGTCTCCCCATCTCCTCATCCTCCCTCCCCGCGCCCCTCGCCGCTCGCACCGCTTCGCCGGATTCGTGGAAATTCCGGAGCCGCCATTCCGACTACCGGGCGGCGCGGGAGGCGCAGCCCGCCACGTCGCCCCGCGCCCCGGCCCATCGGGGAGATCGGGAAACCCGCGATCTCGCGCCGACGGGCCGTCAAGCGGAAAGGAGGTCTGCCGTGCGCCGCCTGCTGCTGTTCACCTTCGCTTGCGCCGCGCTCCTCGTCTGTGGGGCCGGCTGCGTCCTGCTGGACACCTGTGAGCGCCGGTATTCCCGCACCCATTGTGAGGCGCGGCCGCCTCGCGCCACCTATTCGGTCACCACGGTGGAAGTGTACGAACGCCGCCCACCCAGCCGCACGGTGGTGGTGTACGACGACCTGCGGGGCCGCTGCCGGTGACCGGGCCTTCCCCCGGCGGGGAAACGGACGCCGCGGCGGGCGCTCAGTCGGCGTCGTCCGGACCAGGCTCGTCGCGCTCCACGTCCACTTCCGCGCCCGCGCGGGCGGCGTCGCTGTTCTGGTCGGCGAGCCAGGCGAGGGCCTCGTCGGCGTCGTCGAACAGAGGCAGGAGACGGTCGGCCCGCGTCGCCCCCAGCGCCTGCCCCACCCTGCGACTGACGCCGAAGAAGGCCACCGCGCCGCCGTCGCGATCCAGGCGTTTGAAGAGAGAGAGCAGCACCCCCAGCCCCTGGGCGTTCGCGTAGGCCAGGTTGGTGAGGTCGATGGCCAGGCGGGGGTGCTCGGCGATCCAATAACTGATCTCGTGCTGCACCTCTTCGATGGTGTCGTGGTCCAGCGAGAAGTTCGGTTGGAAGCCGAGCACGAGGACGTTGTCGCGGATTTGCTTCGAGAAGGCGAACATGCGGCCATTCTGCGGCCAGCCGTGGGAAGTGTCAATCGCGCCCGGTCCGCGGGTCCGCGGGCGCGGGTTCGATGTTGCGCGGCGGCTTGGCGCCGCTACGGTACAATGGCGGCGCGGGGAGGGGCCCGCGGGAGGCGAGGTAAAGTGACGACGCTGAAGATTCTCGCCATCGGCGACGTGGTCGGCCAGCCGGGGCGGTCGGTGATCTGCCGGAAACTGCCCCTGTTGGTGAAGGAGCGGGGCATTCACTTCGTGGTGGCGAACTGCGAGAACGTGGCTGGCGGGGCCGGCGTCACGCCGAAACTCGCGGGGCGGCTGCTGTCGTACGGCGTGCACGCGCTCACCAACGGCGACCACGTGTGGCGCAAGGTGGAGATCGCCGCGAAGATGGCCGAGGATCGGCGTCTCTTGCGGCCGGCTAACCTGGCTGAGGACTCGCCCGGTCGGGGATGGGCGGTGTTCGAGGTCGCCGGCGAAGGCGGGCCGGCACGGGTGGGCGTGCTGAACCTCATCGGACGGGTGTACATGCCGCGGGCGGAGTGCCCCTTCCGCGCGGCTGACCGCGCGCTGAAGGCCCTGCGGGCCGAGGGGGCGCAGGCGGTGATCGTGGACTTCCACGCCGAGGCGAGCAGCGAGAAGCAGGCGCTGGGGCGGTACCTCGACGGGCGGGTGTCGGCTTTCTTCGGCACTCACACCCACGTGCCGACGGCCGATGAGCAGGTTTTCCCCGGCGGGGCGGGCTACATCACCGACGTGGGCATGACCGGGCCGTACGAGTCGATTATCGGGCGCCTCTGCGAGCCGGTGATCTACAACTTCCTCACGGGGCTGCCCAAGCCGTTCCGCATCGCCGAGAGCCAGGCGCGGCTGTGCGGCGCGCTCTTCGACATCGACGCGGAAACCGGCCGCTGCCGCGGCGTGACGCGGGTGGCGGTGGACGACCGCTACCGCTTCAACCTTCCGCCGGAGGAGAGCCGCGAGGTGGAAGCGCCGGACGACGAACCGGACAAGGAGAGCCACCACGCCGACATCTGATGTCACTTCCGCGGCAGGAAGGTGTGAATGCCACATTCCGTCTTCCCGGCGCCGGCCCACCGGCCCTCGCGCTCCCCCGCGGCCATGGTCGTGCAGGGCTGGCAGCCGACGCTGGGGTACCCTCGGTCGTTCAGGGGGTGAGTGGGCACGCCGTGAAGCGTGACGTACTCGTTCACCTCTTCCAGCGTCCAGCGAGCCAGGGGCGCGATCTTCAGGAGGCCGTTGCCCTGATCCTCCACTAGGCGGGTGCTGGCTCGCGCGCCGCCCTGGTCGGCGCGGATGGCCGTCAGCCAGGCGCGGGCGCCGGAGGTGGAAAGCCAGGTGTCAAGCGGCTCGACCTTGTTGATCGCGCAGCAGCGATCGGGGTCGCGCTGGTGGCAATCGTCGCCGAAAGCGAAGAGGAACGCCGGGCGCGGCATGGCCGGCCGCAAGACCGTGAAGCGCACGCCCATCTCGCGCTCGATGCGCGCGAGGAACTCCAGCGTCTCCGGGAAATGATACCCGGTGTCGATGAAGAGCACCGGCGTCTCCGGCGCGGCCTGCCGCAACATGTGCAGCAAGGCCATTCCGCCCCGGCCGAAGGCGGTGGTGGCGAAGAGGCGCGGCGCGAACCGGCGTGCCGCCCACTGGATGATCTCAAGCGGCGTCTTCCCGTCGAGATCCCGGTTCAGCGCGTCAACCGCGGCTTCCTCTCCCATGTACGCACCATACCGCCCACCACCCAGGTAGAGCAACCGGTATCAACGGGCGCCGTTTCAGAAGTGAATATTCGGACGGGAAACGCCGACGAATAGGATAACGGGGGTGCGTTTCCGTCGGTCGTCTTTTCACCATGTCCGACAGTTGGACTTCCTTCCGCCCGATCCACGCCTCTCCCGCGCCGGAGCGGCCGGCGGCGGCCTTCACGGATCGCGACGCCCAGGAACGTTACCTTGGCCCCGATCGCCGTCGGAAGCCCAAGCCGGACTCCGCGGCCGGCGACGAACCCAGGCGGGAGCGCGAGGAGTCCACCAGCGAGGTCTCCGTTCCCTCCCAGGCCCTGGACCGCATCAGCGACCTCCTGGAAGAAGTGGCACGCCTGCAGCGCGCGGCCGCCGGGTTGGAGCGCCTGCGCGAACTGTTCTCGCTCCTCCTGGAACGGCTGACCGACTGGATTGAGGGGCGGGTGATCGACGCCGCGGCTGAGGCCCGTGAGATGGAGTCTGTTCGCGCCGAGGCGGCGCAGGTGCACGAGAGCCTGTCGGCGCTCGGTCTCTGGTCGGGTTACGGTAGCCACGCCTTGTCGCGGGCGGTGACGCTGCGTTTCACGCCGGGCCACCTGGACCTTGACGCCATGGACACCGTGGAATGCGCCGTGATCGAGGTGGCCGGCCACTTCAACCGGATCCAGCGGGACATCGAGCAGGCTCACCTGGCCATCGCCGAACGCCAGGCCGAGACCGCCCCCGTCCCGCCCGGCGGCGAAGAGCGGCCGCCAACGGCGGAGACGCCCGATAAAACGCCGAGCGGCGACGCCGCGAGTGCCCAGGCTGCCGGCGCCCCACCGGGTGAGGCGATGTCACAGGTGCGCGACCTGCTGGGCACGGACGCGGCCCACGCCGACCGGAAAGCCGGCTTGGCCGCCCCCCGCCGCGGCTCCGTGGCGCGGCTGCTCATTCCGTAGCCGCCCGTCGATAAATTCCTGACTGGCGAAAAACAGCCACGAACCGGACGCCACGACTGACGGGGACGCGGGCCTCACTTCTCCGACGCCGGGTCCACGCTGGCCGTGCGGCTGCCCGCGATCTTCCGGGGCTGGAACGCCTGCCCGATGATCGCCCCGCCGGCGAACGACCCCACGGCGCCGCTCACCGTGCGGGATACAAGATTGGCCGCGCCGCCCACCGCTTCGGAATAAACCAGCCGCGCGCCGCCGGCGACGGAGGCCAGGTAGCGGTAGGCTTCGGGAAGCGAACCGGCCTGGCCGTCGGTGTTGAGCACGCGCACCGACGCGAAGCCGGCCTCGCCGGCGGGAACGAGCGCCACCAGTTCCGTATCAGACAGAACGTCAAGCACCACCGTCTCCGTGTCGCCGAAGAAGACCCGCGTGAACTCGTCGAACCCCCCGCCCGTGATCACCACCGAATCGCCGCCGGCGGTGGGGCCAGCCTGGGGCGAAAGGGCGGAGAGCACCGGTGGCGCGGAGTAGGCCAGAAGACCGTCGGCCTTCACCTCGCCGGCGCCGCGGGTGATGGCGATGGTGAGGAAACCGGCCGTATCCCCCGGGGGGATCTTCACCACGGCCATCGCCGTTCCCTCCAGCGAGACCAACGTCACGGGCGTCGGCTCGCCACCCGCGGACTGATTGACGACCGTGACCGTCATGTCGGCCCCGAACTCGGCGCCGAAGAGCGTCACGTCGCCGCCGGTGGAGAGCGGCACCACTTCGGGCGAGACGCCCAGCAGCGCCAGTTTCCCCTTCTGGCCGATGAGGAAGGCCTCGTCGAGCGAAACCATGCCCGACGGCGCCAGGATGAAGAGGTTCGCCGGGCCGGTGGCGGCGTCGGCCGGAACAAGGAAGCGCAACGTGGCCTCGCCCAGGGTGGTGGCGGGAACGAGCCGGCCGTTCAGATAGACCTCCGTTCCCGGAGCGAACCCGGCGCCGGCGATGGTCACCTCCGCGCCCGGCATGAAGACCGTGCCACTGGGCGGGGGCGTGGCGGTGACCAGCACCTGGGCCGTTACCGGCGTCCGGGTGACGAAGTTGAAGGTGAAGGGCTGCGCGTTGGTCTTGCTAAAGTCGCCGTCGAAGGCGTTGCCGTCGAGATCGACCAGGCGGGTGGAGACGGTGACGGTATACGTGGTGTCGGCCGCCAACGTTTCCAGCGCCTTCACGGTGAGCACGCGACCATCGCTCGACAACGAGAGCGAAGTCTTGGCCGCCGTGCCGCCCGTGGCGCGCGCGACGGCGACGACGCCGGCGGCGACGCTCTTGGGGTCCATCGGCTCACTGAACCCGATCGTGACCACCGGCTGAAGTTCTACGTTGGCCTCCTCCCGCTGGGGCATGTGGTAGGCGACGGTGGGGGTGACGGGCGTCACTTCCAGGTAGTAGCCGTTGCTGACCGACTCTTCACGCGTGACGGTGATCATGTCGCTTTTGGCGTCAGCCGGGACGGTGACCACCAGCGTGCCGGGGTCGTTCCCGGTGGAGGCCACCGTCATCACCGTGGCTCCGATGCGCACCGTGTTGTCGCCCGGCTGCATGGCGAAGCCGCGCCCCTTGAGCGTGATCTTCGCGCCTGGGTCGGCCGTGGCGCGGGAGAGCGAGTCGATCGAGGGCGCGGGCACCTCCAGATAAAACGTGGTCACGAGGTTCGACACGTTGGCGGTGGAGACCAGGAAGGCGCTGTCGGTCGACATCTCCAGCCCGGCCGCGCCGGCGCCGGTGGAGAAGGGTGCGCCGAACGGCTCGAACTTCCCGTCCGCCCCGCGTTTCCAGAAGCGCAGGGTTCCGTCGCCCGAGAGGCTGGCCGCCAGCCGCTTGTTGTTGGAGGTGTAGGCGACGCCCCGCGGCTGGGCGCCGGCCTCGAGGGCTTGCAGCGGCCGGCCGTCGGGCAGGGAGATGATGGTGACGGTGCCGCCGGCGTGGTCGGTGATGGCGGCTTCCTTGCCGTCGGGGCTGACGGCGACGCGCACGGGGGATTTGCCGGTTTTCGCGAGGCCGATCACGTCGAGCGAGTCGCCGCGGAAGATGGTGGCGGTGTCGTCGAAGTAGTTGACGACGACGCCGGTCAGGCCGTCGGGGGAGAGGTCGATGCCGTTGGGTCCACGGCCGACCTTGACGCGGCCGAGGAAGAGGTTCTTGGCGAGGTCGTAGACCGAGACCGTTCCGTCGGCGAAATCGGAGACGAAGAGACGTTTGGTGGGGCGCGACACGGCCACGCGCACGGGGCGCTTG
>JACQVU010000320.1 GCA_016209585.1 Planctomycetota bacterium | reverse complement strand
GTTGAACTCGTGCCGGACGAGGGTCACGCGCGGGTCCTGCGCGGCGCGGCCCCGCACGAGGTCGGCGGTGCGGTCGGTGGAGCCGACGTCGATGACGGTCACCAGGTCGACGAGCGGCGGGACTCCCTCCAGCGTGGGAACGATGAGCCGTTCTTCGTTGCGGGCGGGGATGACGAGGGCAATGTTGCAGTTGCGGTACATCCGTCGCGAGTTTCAGATCGCCGCTTTCACCGCGGCGATCACTTCGCTCACCTGGGCCGGGATCATCTCCGGAAAAATGGGCAGCGAGAGGCACTCGCGCGCGATCCGCTCGGCCGCGGGGAAGTCGCCCGCGCCGTGGCCAAGGCGGGCATAGGCCGGTTGCAGGTGGAGCGGAACCGGGTAGTGGACGCCCGTGCCGATGCCGCGCTCACGCAACCGTTCGGCCAGGCGATCGCGCTCCGGGTGAAGCACCACGTACAGGTGGTAGACCCCACGGGCCTCCGGCTGACGCGGAGGAAGGCGGAGCGGAAGCGTGGCGAAGGCCTCGTCATAGGCGTCGGCGACGGCGCGCCGGGCGTCGTTCCACTGGGCCAGGCGGCGCAGTTTCACGGCCAGCACGGCGGCCTGCAGGCCGTCCATGCGGTGGTTAAAACCCTCGCGCTCATGGGTGTACTTTTCGCGCCGGCCGTGGTCGCGCAAGAGGCGCACCGTGGCGGCCAGGTCGTCGCGGTCGGTGGTGACGGCTCCGGCGTCGCCGAAAGCGCCGAGGTTCTTGCCGGGGTAGAAACTGTAGGTGGCGGCGGCGCTGCCGCGGCCCAGGGGCGCGCCGTGGTCCAGCGCGCCGTGGGCCTGGGCGGCGTCTTCGACCACGGCGACGCCTCGCTCCTCGGCGAACTTCCGGATGGGCGCCATGTCGCACGGCTGGCCATAGAGGTGCACCGGAAGCAGCGCGCGGGTCTTCTTCGTGGTGGCCGCGGCCAGCGTGCGGGCGGTGACGGCGCGGGCGTCGAGATCGCAGTCGGCGAAGACCACGGTCGCGCCGGTGCGCGACACGGCCTCGGTGGTGGCGATGAAGGTGAGGGCGGGGGCGACCACTTCGTCGCCCGGCCCGACGCCCAGCGCCAGGAGCGCCAAGGTGATGGCGTCGGTGCCGTTGGAGCAGGCCACGGCGTGGCTGGCGCCGGTGAAGGCCGCGAAGTCGCGCTCGAAGGCCGAGACGAAGGCGCCGCCCACGAAGGCGCTCTTCTCAATCACCGCGGCGACGGCGGCGTCGACGTCGCTCTTGATGGTCCGGTACTGGGCGAAGAGGTCGTTGAAGGGGACGGGCATCGCTACAGGCTCGACATCTGGATGGTCCCGCGGGCGTAATTGGGCTTCAGTTTCACGGGGCCGGAGATGGCCTGGTTGAAGACTTGCCGGCAGGTGTCGATGCGCACGTCGGTGCCGGGGAAGAGGGTCTTGAACACCAGGATCTCGTTGCCGATCTTGCTGGCGTACTGCCGGACGATCTGGTCGCGCCGGCCCTGGAGTTTCTCGATCGCGGCGTTCAACTGCTCCTGGGTCTCGATGAGTTTCAGGATCCGCTCGCGTTGCGCCTGGGGCAGTGTTGAAAGGCGCTCCGGCTTGCTCACGATGGGGCCGAGGGCGTTCTCGATCTGTTCCAGTTTCTTCTGGATCTCCTCCACCTTGGCGTCGATCTCGCGGGTCTCAGAAGTCTGGAAATACTCGTGGTTGAGAACCAGGGCGGTGCGGGTGCCCTGTTCGGCCCCCACCACGTCGGCCTCGATGCCGCCCAGCGCCACGATCTTGCCGCCGATGATGTGCCCCTTGGGCACGCGCACCTTGCCGGAGCAGTTGATCTCGCAGTTCAGCACCTCCCGCTCCACCACCACGTCGCCGTCGCAGTCCACCTTGAGGTTGTTCAAGTAACGGGAGAAGACGTTTTGCCCAGCCTTCACCAGCCCCTTGTTGGCCCCCTGGATGCCGCCGCGGACGGTGACGGATCCCTGGAGGGCGACCAGTTTGGTCTGGCCGGCCATGCCGAGCACTTCGATCCCGTCCCGGGCCTCGACCTCGAACCCGTCCAGCACGTCTTTCTGCACCACCACCGAGCCGTTGAACTTGATGTTGCCCACGCTGAAGTCCAGGTCGCCCGGCACGACGTAGACCGGCTCCACCGTGATGGAGACGCCGTTCCAGCGCACGCACCCCTCGATCTCGGCGAAATGGGCCTTCCCTTCGGCGTCCACCTTCACGCCCTTGCCCTTGGTGATCTTCACCTTCTCGCCGTTGCGGGCCGGGATGGGCTTCCCGAAGACGTCGGTCCCCGGCTCCCCCTTGAGCGGCTCGTGGACCGTTAACAAGAGGTCTTCCTCGCGGACGTTCACCACCTTGCCCAGGCTCCGCAGGTCCACGTTGCCCTTCTCGTCCTGGATGAGATGCACCTCGCCCGGCGCCGGCACGTCGACGTTCCATTCGATCCAGCCGTCCTTGCCGTGGCGCGGCTCGATGCCCTGCGCCACCAGGAAGGGATCCATGCCCTCCAGTTCCTCGACCTTGAACTCCGGGTTGTTGATCTCCTCAATCAGGGCGTTCAGGTCTTCCCGCCGCTCGTCGGTGATGACGATGCCCTTCTTCTCGAACAACTCGTCGAAATCCTCCGGCGCCACGCGCAGGAAGGGCGCCAGCGGCGTGATGACGATCACCGCGCGGGTCTTTTCACCGTTCACCATCAGGCGAACGCGCTTGCCGCCCTTCTCCGTCTGCTCAATCGTCGTGAGGCCGAGCGTCTTGTCGACCGGCTTGCCCTCGGCGTTGGTGATAGGTGGGGTGGGTTCCGCTGGCGGCATGGGTGTCCCCCGCGGCTGCGCGGCCGGACCTTCCTAGAGTGGGGCGGGATTGTACCCGATGTTCGGCGGGCTTGTCAGCCGTGGAACGGTTCCGCGCGGTGTGAGAAATCCCACACCCCGGCCGGCGGCGTCACAGGTGGTCGACCACCCGTGCGAAGAAGTCCGTCAGGACGCGGCCGGTGGCGCCCCAGATCATCTCGCGCGCCTCCTCCTCCTCCACCCAGTAGTTCAGGTCGGGTTTCGTGGCCTTCACCGGATCGGAGATGCGCCGGTACCCGTTCTCCTCGTACTGCTTATACAGTTCGTCGAGCGTCGGCAGGAAGAGGCGGCTCACCTCGCGCGGCGCGGGCGCGAAAGCCACCGGCCCGTCCACCGTGCCCACCACCACCCCCAGGTGAAACAGGCTGACATGCACGTAGAAGCGCCCCAGGAACCCCAACACCCGCACCAGGCCGGGCGCCACGCCGATCTCCTCCCGCGCCTCGCGCAGCGCCGTGGCCTCCACGTCGGCGTCGCCAGCCTCACGCCCCCCGCCCGGCAGCGACATCTGCCCCTTGTGGCCGCGAACCGCCTCCGACCGCCGGGTGACCGCCACCCGCCAGCCGCCTGGGCCGGCGGCCGCGGAGCCGGGGCCGGGGCCGGGGGAGGCGGGCAGCAGCAACAGGAGCGCCGCGCCGTCGCGCAGGCCGGGCCAGGGGTCGCGCGGGGCGGCCAGTTCCAGCAGCCGCCGGGCGATGCGTGCCGCCTCGCCGGGCGGGTCCGCGCCGGTCAGCGGCAGGGGGCGGCTGACGTTGGCGCGGCTGCGGCCGCCTCGCTCCGTGGCTGGTTCAGCCATGGCCGCGGGCGTCGCCGACACCGCCGCCCACGCTCAGGGCCGCGGGGCCGAGCGCGGCGCGCAACGCGGCCTCCATACGGCGCATCCATGCGAAGACCAGGAAAGAGAAGACCGTGAGGAAGATGACGCCCAGCAGAATGACCACCAGCAGGCCGGTCTCGCCGGCGGAGGGGCCGGCGGCGGGCGCGACGGCGATCGCCCCCGCGGCGGTCGGACCGGCGGCGGTCGGCGCCTGGGCGGGCGCGGGCGGCGGGTTCTGCCGGGCGGCGGCCTGGGCCTCGCGGTTGGCGATCTCGGCGCGGATGATCTCGCGGACCTGGTCCAGCGTGGCAAGGTCGCCGACTTTCTGGATCTGGAGGCGGCCGGGCGGGCCGGCGGCGATGACCACGGTTTCGGGCACGTCGGCGAGTTTGGCGCCGTGCACGCCCTCCACCTGCTTGCGAACTTCATCCCGGTCCAGGTCCTCCACCTGCACGCCGATGCCCATCTGCAGTAGTTTGTCGCCGAACTCGGCTCGCAGGCCATTCCACGTCTTGCCAATCTGCTCCTCGCAGGGCTTGCACGAGTACCGGTAGAAGACGCCCACGATGAACTCCGGCCGACGCTGGGTGTCCCGCGGGTCGGTGAAGTCCCGCGGCGGCAGGTCTTCGCCGGAGAAGGCGGCTTCCAGCGCGGCGCGGATGCCGGCGGGGGTCACGTAGACCTGCCCCGCGCCGATCAGCAGCATCGGCGGCGGCGCGAAGGCCGGCAGGCCGTAGTCGGCCAGGTTCTTGTCGAGAAGCGCCACGTTGCCCACGGTGTCGAGCGGGTACTCCTTCACCAGGGCTTTGGAGTTGGGAAACTGCGTTTTCAGCCGCTCGACGTCGGCCATCACCCGCTTGGGGCCGGCGCCTTGGCCGGTGTGGAAGAAGGCGAACTCGGCCCGCACGGTTCCGTGCACGGCCACGGTGAGCATGGTGTTGTCGGGCAGGCCGGTGCGGAAGTGGACGAAATGTCGGAAGTCGCCCGGAAAGGTGGCCAGGAAGGTCACCTCAATGACGTACTTCTTCCCCTCCTCGCCCGAGACCGGTTTCGGCTCCGTCTTCAAAAAGAGCGCGGGATTCGAAACCATCTTGATGGAGGGGGTGATGGTCTCCCCGGGGCCGGCCGAGATGATGAACGATTGCTTCACCGCCTTGGGCGCGTTCACCTCGCCGACCGCCCAGTCGGTCATGTTGATGGTCGCCGCGCGGAGCGGAGCGCCGGCCGCGACGAACGCGACCGCGACCGCCGCGGCGAGCGCCAGGGAGGCCGCGCGTGGCGCGCGCGCGCGCCGGGAGGGTGTGGGGAAACAGGTCATGCGGTCGCCGACTCCATCAATAGCCCTTGTACTTGCCGCCGTTCTCTTCGGCCAGCCCGCGCATGAAGACGCGGTCGTGGTCGCCGACGCCGACGGTATGAATGACGATCTTGCGCGCGCGGTTCATCCGCTTCACCTCCGCCCGGATTTCGTTCTGATCGATGATCCGCCCCTCGTTCGGCAGGCCGTCGGTCAGAAGAATCACGGTGTCGGGCCCCTGGGCATAGGCCCCGTCGCCCCGGAAGGCCATGTCCAGCGGGTCCATGATGTTCGTGGTGCCGATCCCCGCCATCTCGTCGATGTACTTGTAGGCCTCCTGCCGCGCGGCCTCGGTGGCCTTCGACAGCCGCGGCTTCCACACTTCCACCTCATGGCAGAAAAAGACGATGTTGAACTCCGCGTCGGGCGGCAGGGCGCGAATGGCCCGTTTCAACTGGACCTTGGCGAGCATCAGTTTCGTGCCGTCGAACTTCTCGTAATCCCGCCCGTCCGGCCCGCCCGTGATCACGAACTTCTTCTCCTCCGCGCTCACCGGGAGGCTCATGCTCGACGAGCGGTCCAGGCAGAAGATCACTTTCTTGCTGACGATCTCAATGCCGTAAAAGGTGGGCGTCGACGTGCTCCGTTCCTTGCTCTCTGCCGGCCCCTTCGCGGCTGGCGCGCCGGCTCCCGG
>JACQVU010000340.1 GCA_016209585.1 Planctomycetota bacterium | reverse complement strand
GGACGAATGGAGCATTTTGGTTTCGACCGGATCGGATTGACGCACCACCTTGGCGACGCGGCGCGCGAACGCATCGTAGCGATACTCGCCGACGATCACGTTGTCTGAGAGCCGCGTGACCGACGTGACCTGGCCGCGGAAGTTGTAGGTGAACGAGAAGATCCCGTCGGAGATGAGATTGCCGGCGAGGTCGTGCGACTGCGCGCGGCCGTCGACCGCCTGGTACTCGTTCGCGCCGCCGAACTTGGCCGCCGGCGGGTTGGCGTCGGGCACGCCGACGCCCTCGCCGGCGGCGAGCAGGTCGTACGTTTCGCTGAAGGTTGACGCAGCCAGGGACGGCTGCGCCACCGAAGGGGAGGCGGCGCGATCCACGGCGACGCGGTTGCCGAGTGAGTCAAACTGGTACGCCGTCGTGTTCGGCGCGGCGAGCGTGGCGAGGAAGGCGCGGCGGTCGAAGTCGGCGCGGGTGTTGGCGGGGTTGGCGACGGCGATCTCCAGCGCCGTGACCGGGCCGCTCACGCCGGTTCGATACTCGACCATGCGATCCGCCGCGTCGTAGACGTAGACGTCGCCGTTTCCGCCCTCGTGCCCGCGTTCTTCCGCGATGCGCAGGTTCACGCGGTCGTAGGCGTAGGTGAAGCCCAGCAACCTCGCGCCGGGGATGACGCCGCCCGACTCCGCCGTCACGCTGATGCCCGTGAGGCGATTGGACGTGGTCGGCCCGCACGCGCAGCCCGCGCCGGTTTCGTACTGATAGACCGTGCGTTGAAGCGGATTCGACGACGTGCCGCCCTGGAGCATTTGCAGCGCGCGCGACGAGCCGGCGTACTTCGTCTCCGCCACGAGACGTTTCGTGAAGCCCGGCCCCGTTTCGTACGACGCGAACGCGCGGCCGAGGCGGTCGATGTCGAAACTGACGCTTTGTATATGCGCCTTGCCCGCGGGGTAGGTCATCCCTCCCACCGCACCGAAAGCGGTGGTCTGCAGGAATCTCGTCATCTGCTCGTTCCAGGCCTTGTCGAGAACGCAGTCGTGGTCAGTGAAGAGCAGGTGCCGGATCCCCGCCGCGAGTGCCTTCTCGATGCCAACGTTCCGTGCCTTGGCCGGCCCCCCGTTCGAAGGCAGCCGGATGTGATCCACAAAGCCAGGCTCGATGGAATAGTGCCGTGGGCTCGCATCGTCCACGAAATAGACCCGCTCGAAAGGGACCGTCTGATCCCTGATGCTGTTCAGCAGCCTATTCAGGCATCCATGATCCCAGCTCGTCTTAATGTAACAGGGAACGATCAGGGCGCTCATCGGTCGCCCACTCCGCGCACGAGCCGCATGCATCTCAACTCGAATCCTCAAACCCCGTGTCGCGGGGCCCGCGATCGCCATGCCTTCAGGGAGCGTCGGGACACGAGCCAGGATCGGGGTAGCGCGGGCTACTCATGAAGCGTACAAGGACCCCGAACAGCTTAGCTTGGTCCCCACCACCGCGCGAAATCCTATCATGGTCCGGCGAGGCCCGCCACGAATGGGCCCGTACCGCCCGGCTTCGGTGCCGTAGACGACCGACGCTCTCCTCCGTCGGTCGGTAGGTAACCAGCAACGGTAGCAGCCCGCCCGGTGAGGTCCCATGCGGCTCGGCGGCTGCTCGCTTGCCCGGCCCGTGGCCGGAGGAGGAGAAACATGCCGGACGAGACCAAGGAACCCGGGACCCAGGTCGAGCTCCCGTGCGGGATCTTTCGGGACGGCAAGGCCCAGCGCGAGGCCAAGATCGTCCCCATGACCGGGCGCGTGCGGAAGAACATCGCCCGCCCCGACGTGCGCAAGAACGGCGCGAAGATCATCGACGCGGTCCTCCTCGCCTGCGTGCGCGAGATCGGTGGCCGGCGCGTCGATCGGCAGGTCCTCGACGAGCTGCTGATCGGTGACGGGGGCAACTGGATCGGCCCGCTGGGCGAGACGCACTTTCCCGGTTGGCGGCAGGTGCTCGACTTTCCCCACCTGTTCTCCCACCTCTATGGCGCGGCGCACAGCGTGTGGCCCACGGCGGCCAATCGCGCGTGGGCGCTCTACGAAAAGATGATTCGCGCCGCGTGGGCCGGCAAGGTCGGCGAGGTGCTGGCTGAACTTGAACGCCAGCGGGATCGCATCCAGTCGACGGCATCACCCCAGGCGCTCCAGGAAGTGGAGAACACGATCAACTACGTCCGCGACAACGCCTCCCGCATGCGCTACCCCGAATACCGCCGCCTGGGCCTGCCGACCACCAGCACGCTGGTCGGATCGCTCATCAAACAGTTCAACCTGCGCGTGAAGGACAGCGAGAAGTTCTGGAGCGACGGCGGCGGAGAAGCCATCCTACAAGTCCGCGCCGCCTCCGAGACGTTCTTCCTCGTTCGGCGGAGTCATCGAGGCCATCCTGCAGGCCCGGGCCGCCTACCTCAGCGTGGAGAGGCCATTCTGCAAGTCCGCGCCGCCTACCTCAGCGAGGACGGCCGCGACGTGTCCTTCCACAACCACCGCCAATCCGCCCGCGCGGCCAACGTCCGCCCCCCGCGCCGGGCCGCATAATCGGACAAGCACCCTCTTCTGACGCCGCGTGTTGATCCGTTGAACCTACGCGGCTAATATGTGTCCATGCCGCCCAATGAGGACAACATTCGAGCCTTGCGCGAAGCGCTCCGGGTTTCGCCGGAGAACTTGCCCCTGCGCCGGCATCTCGCGGAGACGCTGCTTACCTATGGCCGCGCGGACGAGGCCGTCACTGAGTTCCGAGCCGCGCTGCACTACGCGCCGCGGAACAGCGACCTGCGCCTCGGTCTGGCCGGCGCCTACCTGCGCGCCGGCAAGCGCAGCGAGGCGCTGGTGGTGGTCGAAGACCTCATCCGCTCGCCCGACACGCCGGCCCGCGCCTACGTGCTTCACGCGCGGCTGCTGTTCGCGGCGGGCGAGGTCGAGGAGGCGATACGGCAGTATCGTCGCGCCGTCTCGGAAGACGCCGACGTGGCGGACGAATCGTTCGAGGAGCAACTGGGCATCTCCGCGAACGACGGCGAGACCGGGGAGGTCTTCGAGGGGCGGGTGCGGCAGGCCCCGGAGGCCGCGCCGCCTGACAGCACGGTAGAAATGGAACGGCCGCGCGTTTCCTTCAAGGACGTGGGCGGGATGGAAGCGGTGAAGGAGGAAATCCGCATCAAGATCATCCACCCGCTGGCGAACCCCGAAATCTATCGGGCCTACGGCAAGCCCATCGGCGGGGGCATTCTCATGTATGGCCCGCCGGGATGCGGCAAGACCCACCTGGCGCGCGCCACGGCGGGAGAGGTGCAGGCGGGGTTTCTCGCCGTCGGCCTGCAGGACGTGCTGGACATGTGGATCGGCAACAGCGAACGGAACCTGCACGGCCTGTTCGAGCGCGCCCGGCGGAACCGCCCGTGCGTCCTGTTCTTCGACGAAATCGACGCCCTCGGCGCCAGCCGTTCGGACATGCGGCACAGCGCGGGCAGGCACCTGATCAACCAGTTCCTGTCGGAGTTGGACGGCGCGACGGTCTCCAACGAGGGCGTTTTGATCCTCGGCGCGACCAACGCCCCGTGGCATCTGGACCCGGCGTTCAAGCGGCCGGGGCGCTTCGACCGCATCCTCTTCGTGCCGCCGCCCGACGCGACGGCCCGCGCGGCCATCCTCGACATCCTCTGCCGGGGAAAACCGACGGCGGGGATCGACGTCGAACACTTGGCGAAGAAGACGGAGGGCTTTTCCGGCGCCGATCTCGCGTCCGTCGTGAACATCGCCGTCGAGACCCGCCTGCGCGAGGCGCTGCGGAAGGGCGCGCCCCAGCCCCTGACGACCAAGGACCTGGTTGACGCGGCCAAGGCGGTGAAGCCCAGCACCAAGGAGTGGTTCGCCACGGCGCGGAACTACGCCGTCTACTCGAATGAAGGCGGCGCGTATGACGACATTCTCAAGTACCTCGGAGAGTAGCCCGATGAGCACGGGCCCGGACCTCTCCGCGTTTGTCCTTTTGATGGAGCACCGAAGGTACGATCTCGCGGAGACCGAATTGCGCAAGGCCGCGGCGACGGACCCGAACAACGCCCAGGTGCACGCGCTTCTGGCCATGTGCATGGCGGCGCGGGGGAACCTGAAGGCGGCCGACGCCGCGTCGCGCCAGGCCGTGGCGCTCGCGCCGGATTCGCCGTTTTCGCACTACGCCCGGGCGCGCGTGCTGGAGGATCGTGACGAATACGGCGGCGCGCTCAAGCACGCGCGCGAGGCCCTGCGTCTCGACCCGGCGAACTCCCTGTCGCACGCAATCATCGCGCGGGTGCATCTCGTCAGGAAAACGTGGGCTGGCGCGATCGCCACCGCGGAGGCCGGCCTGGCCGTGGACGTCGAGTGCGCCGAGTGCCACGCGGTTCGCGGCATGGCGCTGGTCTTCTCCGGGCGGAAACACGAGGCCGAACAGGCGGCGGCGGGGGTGCTGGCCCGCGATCCCGAAAACAGCCTGGCGCACGCCACGATGGGCTGGGCGCTGCTCGACAAGCACGACTATGCCCGGGCGTTCGACCACTTCCGCGAGTCCCTGCGCATCGATCCGGGAAACGTCTGGGCGCGCGACGGCGTGACCGAGGCCATGCGCGCGCGCAACGTGCTCTACCGCCCGTTCCTCTGGTACTTCCGCGCCATGTCACGCCTGAGCGGATCGGCGCAGTGGGGCGTGATCCTGGGGCTGTGGGTGGCCGCCAAGATCGTGCACCGGATTCCCCGTATCGCCCCCTCGCTGACCGTTCCCGTGTACGTCCTGCTCGGCGCTTACTTCGTTTTCATCATGACCACCTGGATCGCCGAGCCGCTGGCCGACCTGGTGGTTCGCCTGGATCGGTTCGGGCGCCTCTCCCTGGATCGTGAGAAGATCGTCGCCTCGAACTGGATCGGGGCGCTGCTGCTGATCGCCGTCGCGTCCTTCGCCGCCTGGCTGGCCACCGGCGCGCTCCCGGCGCTGTTGGCCGGCTGCGCCAGCGTGCTGTTGCTGCCTTCGGTGGCGTCGGTGTTCTCGCGGTCGCGTGGCGCCGGTCGGGTGACGATGACGTTGTTCACCATCGCGCTGGCGTTGTTGGGCGCGCTGGGCGTCGGGCTGTCGTTCGCCGATGGACCGGACGCCACCTTCGACGACATGGGACGCGGCACGGGGGTGTGCGTGGGGTTGTTCATCCTCGGCGCCGTCGGGGCAACGTGGGTGGCGAACATCGTGAGGGGCGTGGCGAAGGGGTAGAGGCCGCCCATGTCCGCCCGCCGCCGCACTCACGCGTTCGCGCCGGCTGAGAGCGCCGCCCACGGCGACGGGTCGCCGCCCGCGCCCGCGATGACCAAGGCCATGTCGGCGGGCAGCGCGGCCTCCAGCAGCAGGGGCCGCCCGAGGAAAGGGTGGCGCACACGAAGGCGCCAGGCGTGCAGCGCGTGGCGGGCGATGGCGGGCGGCGCGCCGCCCGCCCCCCCCGGAGCGCGCGAATAGAAGCGGTCGCCAAGCACCGGGCAGCCGACGGCTTCCAGGTGCACGCGGATCTGGTGCTGCCGGCCGGTGACGGGCCGGGCACGCACCAGCGCGACGCCCGGAAGCCGCAGCAGCACCTCGAACCGCGTGAGCGCGGGCGCGCCGCCGTCGCGCTGGACGCCCACCGCACAGACGCGCGCCGCGCCCAGCCGGCGGCCGAGCGGCAGGTCCACGGCGAAATGGTCATCGGGGGGCGAGCCGGCGACCAGCGCGAGGTATTCCTTGGCGCTCTCGCGCGCCTCGAACTGCGACTGGAAGGGGCCGCGAGCCTCCGACCGCTTGGTGGCCAGCAGCACGCCGCTGGTGTCGCGGTCGAGGCGGTGCACCAGCCGCGGGATCACCGGTTCGCCGTCGTCGTGGCGGCGGCCGCGGTATCGCAGGTGCAGCGCGGAAAGGAGCGTCAGGTGGCGGCGTCGCCCGGTGGGGTGAACGACGACGCCGGGCGGCTTGTCGAGCGCCAGGATCCAAGGGTCCTCATACAAGACGCGCAAAGGAATCTCCGCGACGCGCGACAGGTCTTCGAGCGGCGGCGGACAGGTGACCACCACCGCTTCCCCAGCCCGAAGCCGCGCCGAGGCCCGGGCGGCCCGGCGCTTCTCACGGTGGACCTCTCCGCGCGCCACCATCCGCTGGAACTCCGTGCGGGAGCGCCACGGCATGCGAGCGGCGAGAAAGGCGTCGAGGCGCATGCCGTCTTCGTCTTCAAGCACCGCAAGCCGTACCGCGTCCAGCGGGCGGGAGAAGTCGATGTCGGTCCCGCCGTCCTGCAGGTGGACGATGGTCTCGGGCGCGAAAACGCGCGGAGATCGCCGACGGCAACCAACCTTCTTCATGCCGGTCGCGGCCCCACGGGCCAGGAGTCTTTGGAGGCCAGGCGCTTGGCGACGCGCGTGACGATGTTCAACCGCCCGGCCCCTTAGAATACCGGGTGTTCGGTTTCACCGCGAGGGCCGTGTTGAACACCGGCGGGCCCCCGGCGCGCCCGCAAGGTTGGGCGCGACCGCCCACGCGCAACGCGTACAAGTTCAATCTGCCCCTTTGCCGCGACGGCGGCCGGGCGTTGCGCTACAATGTCGGTTCAGGTCGCCCCGTGGCGTCGCTCGGCGCGGCGGAGGCGGGCGCGAACGCGAGGATCAGGAGGGCTTTCCCATGCGTGTGGATCGTTCCGTGGCCTTGGCCGTGGTCCGGCGCGTGTTGCCGGGTGTGGTCGCCGTGTCGGCCGTCCTGCTGGCGGCGCTGGCTGGTGTTTCCACGCCGGCCCAGCCGCGCCCGCGGGAGGCGCTGGCCGCGGAGAAGGGGCCGTATCTGCAGAACGGTGACCGCACGTCGATGGTGGTGATGTGGGAGACGAAGGAGGCGGGCGACTCGGTGGTGGAGTATGGCCGCACGAAAGACCTCGGCCAGACCGCGCGCGGCGAGAACGGCACGACGCACGAGGTGGCCATCGCCGAGCTCTCCCCGGCCACGACCTACTATTACCGCGCCGTCACCGGCGGGGCGGCGAGCGACGTGCGCTCGTTCACCACCGCGCCCGACCGCGGGGCGAATCTTACCTTCTGCGCGTACGGCGACTCGCGCAGCAACCCGCTCATCCACCAGCGGCTGGCGCGGCTGATGAGCGCGGAGCGGCCCGACTTCGTGCTCAACGCCGGCGACCTGGTGAAGGACGGTCGCAACGCGGACGAATGGACGCCGCAGTTCTTCCGTCCGCTGCGCGAATTGATGGACCACGTGCCGCTCTTCCCGGTGCTCGGCAACCATGAGAACAACAGCCGGTTCTATTACTCGCTGTTCTCGCTGCCGGTCGACTCCCCCGGCCGCGAGCGGTACTACGTTCTGCGCTGGAGCAACGCCCTGTTCGTGAACCTCGACAGCAACCTGCCGCTGCTGGCCAGCGCGCCGCAGATGCAATGGGCGGCGAAGGCGCTGGCGGCCTCCACGGAAGAGTGGAAGTTCCTCCACTTCCACCACCCCCCGTGGTCGTCAGGCGGCAGCCGCACGTCGCGCCCGGTGCGGGAGGCCATTCATGCGCTGGCCACGGCGCACGGCGTGGACGTGGTGCTGACCGGCCACGACCACCAGTACGAGCGCAACACCGTCGACGGCGTCGAGTACTTCGTGGTCGGCGGCGGCGGCGCCGGGCTGGACGAGATCAAACAGCGCGAGGGCGACGCGACCTTCCGGCTCTTCGTCAAGGAGTACAGTTACGCCCGGTTCGAGATCGCTGGCCGGCGGCTCACCTGCCAGGTGAAGAGCGTCAAGGATGAGGTCATCGAGCGGCTGACGATCGACAAGAGCGGCGGCCAGGTGAAGAAGACCGAGGCCCTGGGCACGGTGCGCGACGCGCGCCTCTTGGCCTGTAACCTGCCTCGCGACGGCGACCACGGCGCGGGAGGCGGGGACGAGGGGTTCTGACGGCCCGTCGCCGGCGCGCGCGGGCTTCGCCGCCGGCCCCCGCGTCAAGAG
>JACQVU010000319.1 GCA_016209585.1 Planctomycetota bacterium | reverse complement strand
CCCTCGGTGCTCGGCGTGAGCACCAACGCCGACGGCACGCGCAACTACGCCGCCACGCCCACCCCCCTCAAGGGGTTGGGTGGGGAAATCCACGACTTTTCCGAGGTCGGCTTCCCCGTCTGGCCGAACTTGAACGTCGCCATGCCGCGCGACACGGGGTTCGGAACGTTGGCTTCAGCGCAACAGACGACGGAGAACAACATTCGCATGGGCGTCACCGCCTGCGACAAGTGCCACGGCGACCCCGACGGCTCCGGCCCTCTCGCGGCGCCGGCTCAAGGCGACCAGATCTACTCGCAACCCTCGCGCGCGGCGTGCGGCTCGTGCCATGACGATATCGTCTGGACGCAGCCCTACGCCGCGAACGGCCAGACCATGCCGGCGCAGACGAACGACTCGGGGTGCGCCGGCTGCCACACCAACTCGGGCAACAGCCTCGACGCCAAGACGGCCCATGTGCACCCGCTCACGAGTTCCACGTTGAACACCGGCATGAAGATCACCACGAGCGCCGTGACCCCTTCCACCGGCACGATGCTCGACCCCGGTGAGAAACTGGGCGTGACCTTGTCCATCACCAACGACGCCGGCACGAACCTCGACTTCACCGTCACTCCCGGCAGCACGCTGGCGCTGAACGTGGGGGTCATCGGCCCGACGTCGAACAACAACAGCCTCCTTTACGGGCCGATCCCGCTGGGAATCCTGGGCGCGGTGGCCAACAGTTACACGTTCAACGTGCCGGATCGCGTCCGGCTGGAGAAGATCGGCGCAGCCACCGGCGGAGCGGACGTGTTCACCACCAGCAAGACGCCGATTTGGAACTATACCGGGGAGAAGACGGTGCGCGAGGGGACGGTGACGGCCACGGCCACGACGGTGGCCACGGCGACGGTGGCGCAGCAGAATTACATGGACGTGGCCAGCGCCACGGGGTTCGCCAACAACGACTACCTGGTGATCGACCGCGGCACGGCGAACGAAGAGTACATGCGCGTGCGCCGCATCGTGGGCGCGCGCTTCTGGTTCAACACCCGGTACGACACGGCGTACAACTACCAGCCCTATTTGCGCGTCGCGCACGCCGTGGGCGCCGCGGTTGAGAAGATCACGGTCTCTTCCAAGACCGAAACCACGGCCTGGTCGATCTCCGACGCCGCCAACGGCAAGGTCACGCTGGTGGCGGGGCAGTTCACCGCCGGCAAGGTGGTGCTCATGGACTACATGAGCGACTGGGTGATGCCCTCGGTCTACCCGCCGCCGCTCAACGATTCGACCGATCTGGATGAGACCTGGGGCGAGTGGGCCGGCAAGAACATCGTGGACGGGACCTACATCGTGGGCATCTGGGGTCGGTACACCTGGACGTACAACCCCTTCGGCGACAACGACGCGAACCACAACAACTCCTACCCGGTCACTTCGTTGCCCAACAACAAGGAGTTCCTGGTCGGCGCGGCCGCCACCATCGTCCCCTATACGCTCATCTCCTCCGGCGAAAATTGCAACGTCTGTCACAACACCCTCTACTTCCACGGTGGAAGCCGGCGCGACTTCGGCACCTGCATCCTCTGCCACGCCACCGCGGGCAGCGAAGACTGGCCTTCCTACCGCGGCAACAACGCCACGCCGACGGCCTTCCCAGCCACCGACAACAAGGTGACAATCAACTTCCGCACCATGCTGCACAAGATCCACATGGGAGAGGAGTTGACGAACGGCTCCACCTACGTGATCCACGGCAACAACGCCAGTTCCAACACGTTCGACGAGATCAATTTCCCAGCCGTTCCGGGAAAGGTGAAACACTGCGACAAGTGCCACGGCACGTCCACCGTGTGGAAGACGCCGGGCGACCGGAGCCACCCCACGCAGCAGACGTTGCCGGCCCGCGTCTACCGGGCGTCGTGCGGCTCATGTCACGATTCGACGGCGGCGGCGGCGCACATTGATCTGCAGACCAGCGCGGCCGGCGCTGAGTCCTGCGCGGTGTGCCACGGCACGGGCCGGGCCTACGCGGTGGAGATCGTCCACAAGAACCGGTAGGAGGGGGCGCTTCATGGCCGGTGGCAAGACCCTCATTGCAGTCCTGGCCACCGTGGCCGGCGCCGTGGCGGTCGGGTGGGCCATCCGCGAGCCGACCTCCACGCCTTCGCGTTCCCCTCACGACGCCGTGGATCGGGCGGCGGCGGCGGACCGCGACTGTTGCCCCGCCGAAGGTGCGCGGGCGCCCGAGGCCGGCCCGGACAGCGGTGTCGCGGCGGTGGCCGGGGCTGGCGCGGCTGGTTCGCCCGCGAACCCCGAGGCGAACGACACCGCGCCCGGCGCCGAGGCGGATGCGCCGCGTGGCCAGCGTCGGCACTATCTCCGGTACAAGGCCGACGCGGCTTCCAACCAGGCGGGGTTTTTCGAGTACGCGCCGGCCGTCCTGGCCGACCTCCGCGCCGACCCCGGCACGAAGGCCGCGCTGCTGCGCGCCGCCCACGAGGCTTCGGCCGAGCAGGCCGCGCCGCTGTTCGTTTCCGTGTTGCGGGGCGCGGCCGGGGACTCGGACTTGCAGGCGTTCGCCGCGCGTTTCCTGGCCAAACGGGCCGAGCGGGAGCGCGCCGCGTGGACGTTTTTGGCCGAGCAGGTCACGCGCGACGCGGCGATCCCGGCGGCCATTCGGGCCGAAGCCGCGCGCACGGTCTTTCACCTCGCATCCGCCGGCGACGCCACGACGCTCTGGGCGCTGGCGACGACCGGGGCGGACGAGCCGCAGGTCGCCGCCGGAATTGTTGAGGGGTTGGGGGAGAACGATCTGGACGAATCCCGCGCGATTCTTGAGTGGTTGGCCGAACATCATCCCGACAGCGCCTTGCGCGCGGCAGCCGGCGAAAAAAAAGCGGGGATTCATCGACTGAATGGTGGGAGCGATCCAGCATGCGAATAGAGCGCCGCCGGGGCGCGAGTTCGGGGATCGGCTCACCGCCACAACCGGGGTAAACCGGGATGAAATGAGGAGTATCGGACCATGTTCTCATTCAGTCGCATCAACGCGGGGGTCGGCAAGGGGGTGATCGGCGCGACGTTGCTCTCGCTCGCCGGCGTCGTCGGGCTGGTCTTCGCCAACTCTCCTCCTCCGCCCCAGGCGGAATCGAAGTACATCGGGGCCGACGCCTGCGGGAAGTGTCACGAGGCCAAGAGCAAGGGCAGCCAGTTCACGGCGTGGAAGGGAATGAAGCACGCCAAGGCCTTCGAGACGCTGGCCACCGACGCCGCCAAGAAGATCGCCAAGGAGAAGGGCATCGACGACCCCCAGAAGGCTGACGCCTGCCTCAAGTGTCACGTCACCGGTCACGGCCAGCCGGCCGAGAGGTTCACGAAGTCGTTCGAGGCGAAGAACGGCGTGCAGTGCGAGTCCTGCCACGGCCCGGGCGAGAGCCACAAGGCGGCCCGCGTGGCGGCCGCCGGCGAAGAAGACGCCGAAGTCCCCGACGGCGAGATCGTGAAGCAGCCGGGTGTCGATGCCTGCATCAAGTGCCACAACGAGGAAAGCCCGCAGTTCAAGCCGTTCTGCTTCAAGAAGCGCTTCGACGAGATCAAACATTTCGACCCGCGCAAGAAGCGGACGGACGCCGAGTTGGCCGCGATGAAGTGCTGCTGCGGCGAGAAGTGCGAATGCAAGAAGGGTGAGTGCGGCGGACTCCATGACAAAAAATAGCCGGCCGGCCCCAACAGCGCGGAGCAACGTGGGAGGCTCGATCCTCGCCGTGGCGGCGATCGGCATCAGCCTCCTCGCGCTCCAGCGGCTGTTCCCGCTCGCCGCGCGCGACAGTTGGCTGTGGCGCGCGGCGGGCGTGGCGGGGGGCGCGCTGGCGCTGGCCGCCGCCTGGCGGTGGCGTCGCCGGCTGTGGCGGTGGCTGGTCAGCCTGCCCTTCGCGGTCAGCCTGCTGGGGGGGCTGCTGCTGGCGACGGCGGCGGGCACGTTCGTGTTGCAGGGCGTGAGCGCCGAGGAGTTCGACAAGCGGTATGGGAAAGCCGCCGGGGCGCTGCGGCTTTTGGCGCTGGACGACATCTTCCACGCGCTTCCATTCCGCGGGCTGCTGGCGCTGCTGGCGCTGGCCCTCTTGCTGGTGACGCTGCGGCGTCGTTTCTGGCGGGTGGACCAGTGGGGCTTCGCGCTGTCGCACGCCGGGGTCATCGCCGTGTTGTGCGGCGGGCTGATCTGGAGCCTGTGGGGCGGCAAGGGGTTCATCGACCTCCACGAGGGGCAAACGGTCGCGGCGATGCGGCCAATGGAGGGCGCGGGGCCGGCGATGCCGTTGGGCTTCTCGGTGCGGCTTGACCGGTTCGAGGTCGAGCGCCATCCGGGCGAGTACCGCCTGCTCACCTACGACCTTCGGGGCGCCAAGCCGCGGCTGGAGCGGTCGCGGGCGGTCGCGGGCGCAAACCCGGAAGAGTGGCTGGCGGCTGGCGCCGCCGCCGCGGAGGGCGCGGCCTACCGCGTGCGGGCGGTCTATCCGGACTTCGCTCTGCAAACCAGTCTGCGGCCGCCGCGGGAGGGGGAAACGGGGCGCACGGGCATCGCGCTGGCGGTGGAGAACCGCGACGGCAGCCGCCGCACGGTGACGCTGTTCGCGGGGCTGGAGGAGCGCGACAGCCTGGCGCTGACCCGGCCGCAGGTGGCGGTCCGCGTGGTGGAGGGGCCTCCGCCCGCGCGTGAAGCCCCGAAAGAGAAGCCCTCGCCGGCGCGGCACGTGATTTCGGTGGGCGCCGGCGGCGCGGGAGCAGTCGAAGAGATCGCGGTCGCGCCGGGGAGGTCTTACCAGGCGGCCGGTGGGGCGCTGGAGGTGGGGGTGCTGGCGTTCTATCCCGACTTCCTGTGGAACGGCGACAGGGGTGAGGCCTCGTCGCGCTCCACCGCGCCGAACAACCCGGCGCTGCGGGTGCGGGTCAACGGAGAGGAGCGCTGGCTGTTCGCCAACGCGCCCGACTTCGGCGCCGGGGAGGAACACGGCGGCGGCGGAGAACCGGTCGCGCTCCGCTACCGCTACGAGCCGGCGCGCGGTCCGGTGGGGCGGGAAGTGGTGATCGTGGCGAGCACGCGCGAGGCGCTGGACTACCGCGACGGCGAGCGCGCGTCGATGCGCCCCTTGGCGGCGGAGCCGGGCGACGACCAGCCGATCGCCGACGGCGTGCCGGTCTACTTCGAGGCGCTGCACGCCAACGTGGTGGAGGAGAACCGGGCCGTGAACCGCTCGAACCAGTGGCGGCGCCCCATGGTCGACGTCGAGGTGCGCCGGGCCGGGCGGACCGAGCGACACTATCTCGCCGCGGGAGGCGAACCGCTGCCCCTTGACGACGCCCGCGCGGCGGTGCTGGTGTTCGACCTGTCGGGGAACGACGTGAAGTCGTTCCGCAGCCATGTGACCGTGCTTGACAAGGGTGCGCCCGCGCTGGCCAGCGTGGTGGCGGTGAACGATTCGCTCTTCTACGGTGGCTACCGCTTCTACCAGTCGAACTTCCGGCGCGAAGACCCCACCTACTCCGGCCTGCTGGTGGTGTGGGATCCCGGCTTGCCGGTCGCGTACGCGGGCTTCGTGATGGTGGCGTTGGGCGTCGCCTGGTCGTTTTACGTGCGCCCCTGGTTGCGCGGCCGGGCCGCGCGGGCTGGCGGCGCGACGGGGGCGAGCGGCGGCGCGGGCGGAAAGGAGGCGGCGGTATGAACCTCGCAGCCTTCTTCGCGGACCACCCGCTGGTGGCCGGCCTGCTGGCGCTGCACGCGGCGGTGATGGTCGCCTGGGCCGCGGGCGCGCTGTCGCGCCGGCCGCGCGTGGTCCACGTCGCGGTCTGGCTGACGGTGGCAGCCTTTCTTCTCAACACGGCGGTGCTGGTGGACCGCTGGGTGGAGGCTGGGCGCGCGCCCTTCAAGACGCTGTTTGAAACGCTGCTGCTCTACCCCTGGTGCGTCTCGGCGGTGACGCTGGCGCTGCTGGCCATGCACCGCGTCACGGTGCTTTTGCCCTTCGCCTCCGGCGTGAGCGCGGCCGGCCTGGTCTACGCCGGGCTGAAGCCCGTCGTGGAGATCGTGACGCTGCCGCCCGCGCTGCAGAGCGGCTGGTTCGTGCCGCACGTGGTCACCTACTTCGTGGCGTACGCCGGCCTTTTCGCCTCCGCCGTCTTCGCGCTGCTGGCGGTCACGCGCTTTCGGGCCGGTTCAGTGTCGGTTCGTAGTTCCGCCGTGAGGCGGTCATCCGCCGACGCCCTCACGGGCGCACTACAAACGGCGCCGGCCGGTGAACCGCGTTTCGAGCAGTTCGCCCACCGCGCGGCGGTGTTCGGGTTCACGGCGCTGACGGTCGGCCTGGTGATGGGCGCGGCCTGGGGCAAGGCGGCTTGGGGCGACTACTGGTCCTGGGACCCGAAGGAGAACTGGGCGCTGGTCACCTGGCTCGCCTACCTCATCTACATGCACCTCCGCCTCGTCGGCGGCTGGCAGGGCCGGCGGGCAATGGCGGTCTGCCTGCTCTCGTTCGCGGCGGTGGTCTTCACCTATTTGGGGATGAGCATGCTTCCCTCAGCCTCGGACAGCCTCCATGTCTACCAGTAACCGCAAGGAAACGGTGTTGCGGGCGCTGCTCCGGTACGGACTGCCGCTGGTGATCGTGCTGGTGGCCGGAGTCGCGGCCGCCAGTTGGCTTGGCGGCGGCGGGAGCGAGGGGGTCGTTCAACCGATCGCCTTCAACCACCAGATGCACATCAAGGGGAAGGAGGAGATGGCGTGCAAGGACTGCCACCGGATGGTGGAGAAAGGCCCCCACGCCACGCTCCCGTCGGTGAACCAGTGCATGCTCTGCCACGAGGAGGCGAAGGGGAAGCACGCCGACGAACCGAAGATCCGGCAGTACGCGGAGAAGAAGGAAGAGATTCCCTGGGTGCAGGTGAACCACGTGGTGGGGCACGTTTACTTCTCGCACGCGGCGCACGTTTCGTGGGCGAAGATCGACTGTTCGGAGTGCCACGGCGACATGAAGAACCGGACGGAGCCGGTGACCCACCCGCAGGTGGACCACCTGAACATGGACCGCTGCGTCGCCTGTCACGAGGAACGCGGCGCGAGCAACGACTGTTTGACGTGCCACAAGTGAAGGGAGGTTTCGCGCCCCGGGGCGCTCATCGGCAACGGGAAACCGCCGAACGCTCGCCCGAACTCGTTGGTCGTGGGAAACTGGGCGAAACGAGGCCAGCGAGGAACGCGCGATGAAAATCAAGGTGATCGTCCACGAAGCGGAAGAAGGCGGGTACTGGGCTGAAGTCCCGGCGATTCCGGGGTGCGCGACGCAGGGAGAGACGTTCGAGGAACTTCTGCAGAATCTCTACGAGGCGGTCGAAGGTTGCCTGTCCGTCGCGGTGGAGGAGACCAAGGCCAAAGGAAAGGATCGCGTGATCGAGATCGCGGTATGAGGGCGCTTTCCGGGAAGGCTCTCTGCCGACTTCTGGAGAAACGCGGCTGGTTGCTGTCGCGGGTCAACGGAAGCCATCACGTGTACGTCAAGGCCGGGTCATGCGTGCGGATTTCCGTGCCGGTCTTGTTGTCTTTTTGTGTCGCCGAAGTCCGTTCACTTCATCGAACCTTGTCTTCTTCTCCATTCCATTCCCACCCCGCCATGGCCGACAACCTTCTCTCACGTCGTGACCTGCTCCGCGCGGCCGGTCTCGCTTCCGGCGGCCTGCTGTTGGCCGGGTGCGACCGCGAGGACCCGTACAGCCCGAAGAAGCCGGAGGTTCCCGGTTCGCGCGGGGCGGCGCGCGGGGAAGAGAAGTGGGTGGCCACCACCTGCGCGCAGTGTCCGGCCGGGTGCGGCATTCGGGTGCGGGTGGTAGAGGGGCGGGCGGTGAAGATCGAGGGCAACCCGGCGCACCCCGTCAATCGCGGCGGCATTGGGCCGAAGGGGCAGAGCGGGGCGCAGTTGCTCTACCATCCCGACCGCATCCGCGAGCCGCGCATGCGCGACGGGGCGCGCGGCGCGGGGAAGTGGAAGACGATCTCCTGGGACGACGCCATCGCCCAGATCGGCAAGGAGCTCGGCGACCTGCGCGCGCGGGGCGAGGCGCGCGGCCTGGTGATTCTTGACGGCGACCCCCGCGGCCCGATGCGGGAACTGTGGGAGCGCTTCGCGCTCGCCTACGGCACGCCCAACCACATCGACCACCGCGCCGCCAGCGACGGGGGCAAGTTGCTGGCGATGACCTATATGCATGGCGTGGCCGACCTGCCGGCCTACGACTGGGCCAGCACGCGGTACGTGGTGGGGTTCGGCGCCAGCCTGTTCGAGTCGTGGTGCCAGACCATCCACCTCATGCGCGTGTCGAGCCTCCTGCGCCGCGGCATGCCGGGGGGGCGGGTGAAGTTCGTGCAGATCGCGCCGCGCTTCTCGGTCACGGCCGCCAAGGCCGACGAGTGGGTGCCCATCGAGCCGGCCACCTACGGCGCGCTGGCGCTGGGCATCGCGCACGTGCTCCTCCGCGAGAACCTCTACGACCGCGAGTTCGTCGCCACCCACACCTTTGGGTTCGAGAACTGGGAGGAAGAGCCGGCCGCCGCCCCCGGCGAGGGCGGCGCGGTTGGCGCGCCGGCGCTGAAGAAGGCCCACCGCGGCTTCCGCGACTTGGTGATGGCCGACTACGCCCCCGACAAAGTGGCCAAGATCACGGGCGTTTCCGCGGAAACCATCGATCGCCTGGCGCACGAAATGGCGGCCAACCGGCCCGCCGTGGCCATCGCCGACGGCGGCGCGGCCGCCGCCACCAACGGCCTGGGCACGGCCATGGCCATTCACGCGCTCAACGCGCTGCTCGGCAATCTCGAACGCCCGGGCGGCATGGTGGCGCAGAAGCCCGCCCCCCTGGCTCCCTGGAAGCCCGTGGAGCCAGACGACGCCGCCCGCGCCGGGGCCGCCGCGCCGCGTGTGGACGGTGCCGGCGCCGCCCGCTTCCCGCTCGCCCGTAGCGCCATCCAGGCGGTGCCGGAGGCCATTCTCTCCGGCAATCCCTACCCGGTCGGGGCGCTCTTCCTTTACAAGTCCAACCCGATCTACTCCAAGCCTGACGGCGCGCGCTGGGCCAAGGCCCTGGCCAAGGTTCCGCTGGTCGTGAGTTTCTCGCCTCTGCCCGACGAGTCGACGCGCTGGGCAGACTTCGTGCTTCCCGACCACACCTACCTGGAGCGTTGGGAACTGGTCGAGCCGGTCCCCTCCTTCGGCCGGCCGGTGGTCAACGTGCGGCAGCCGGTCGTGCAGCCGCTTTACAAGACGCTGGCCACCGGCGACGCGCTGGTGCGCCTGGCGAAGGCGGTGGGCGGCGCGACCGGCGAGGCCTTCCCGTGGGAGACCTGGAAAAAGGCTCTGGAGGAGCGCCTGGCCGGCGTACAGAAGAGCGGCGTCGGCTCCGTGGTCGACGTTGACGCCAAGATGGCGAAGTACACCAAGGCGCTGGAGAAGGCCGGCGGCTGGTGGCTTGACGAATACGCCTTCGAGCAGTGGGCCACGGCCTTCCCCACGCCCTCCGGCAAGTTCGAGTTCTACTCCCAGACCATCGCCCAGGCGTTGGCGAAAGTCGCGCCCGACCGCCTGCGCGACGAGGTCTGCCTGCCCCACTGGGAGCCGCCCCGCTTCGCCGGTGAGGCTGAGAAGTACCCCTTCACGCTGCTGCTCGCCAGGGGCATCGAGTACGCGGAAGGCGGCGCGCGCCACCTGCCCTGGTTGCGGGAACTGCCGCTGGCCGGCCGGTACGCCTGGCGGGAGCGGGTGGAGGTGCACCCCGACGACGCCGCCCGGCTGGAGGTGGCGGAGGGCGAGGCCGTGACGGTGGAGTCGCCGGCCGGCGCGCGGGAACTGCGGGCGCATCTTTCCACCAGCGTGCGTCCGGGCACGGTCTGCGTGCCGCTGGGCCATGGCCCCTGGCCGCCGGAAGAGAACGCGGCGACGCCGGGGTCGTACAGCCTGCTGGTGAACCAGAGCGACGCGCTCGCGGGCATCCTGGCGCTGCAGGGCACGCGGGTGCGCGTGCGGAAAGGGGGTGCGTGATGGACTCGCGCCGCACCTGGATCGGCAAGTTCGCGGGGGTGGTGGCCGCGGCCGCGCTCTCCCCGCGGCGGCTCTTCTCGGCGTCGAAGCCCGAGGGCGCGGCGAAAAAGCCGCGCTGGGGCATGGTCATCGACCTCGACAAGTGCACCGGCTGCGGCGGCTGCGTGGTCGCTTGCCGGGCCGAGAACAACGTTCCCGTGGCCGGGCCTGACAACACCGGCCGTGATCGCTCCATCCGCTGGATGGACATACTGACCGTGAACGAGGGGCGCTACCCCGACCTCCGCCGCCAGTTCTTCCCCACGCCCTGCAACCACTGCCAGGAGGCGCCCTGCACCAAGGTCTGCCCGGTGGGCGCCACGTTCCGCAACGAAGAGGGCATCGTGGCCCAGATCTGGGCCAGGTGCATCGGCTGCCGGTACTGCACCACCGCCTGCCCCTACACCCGCCGCTACTTCAACTGGAGCGCCCCGCAGTGGTCCGAGGAGGCCCGGAGCCTGCTCAACCCCGACGTGGCCCTGCGGCCCAAGGGGGTGGTCGAGAAGTGCACCTTCTGCCACCACCGGCTGCGCGCCACGCGCGAGAACGCCCGCGCCGAGGGGCGCCCGCTGGCCGACGCCGACGTACGCAAACTGCCGGCCTGCGCCCAGTCCTGCCCGGCCGACGCCATCACCTTCGGCGACCTCAACGACCCTGAATCCCAGGTCTCCCTGTTCGAGAAAAGCCCACGGGCCTTCCGCCTGCAGGAGGAACTGGGCACGCATCCCAAGGTCATCTACCTGCGGGAGGGAAAATGGAAAGAGTAGAAGCCCCCAGCCCGGCCCACGGCGGCGCGCCGGGCGGCGCCCACGGGTTCGCGTTCGACCCGCAGCCGATCTTCTCCCCGCTGCAAACCTCCGGCCGCGGAACCTACATGGCTGCGGCGGCGCTCCTGGCCGTGGTGGCCGTGGGCGTCTTCGCCTACGTCCGGCAGATACTCTTCGGCCTCGGTGAGACGGGCATGAACCGCCCGCTCTACTGGGGCATCTACATGGCCAACTTCGTCTTCTTCATCGGCATCTCCCACGCCGGCACGCTGATCTCCGCCATCCTCCGCGTCGCCCGCGCGGAGTGGCGCCGGCCGGTCACCCGCTGCGCCGAGGTGATCACCGTCTTTGCCCTCATCTTCGGCGCCCTCTCCGTGATCATCGACCTCGGCCGGCCGGACCGCCTGATGAACGTCATCTACTACGGCCGCATTCAGTCTCCCATCCTCTGGGACGTCGTCTGCATCAGCACCTACCTCACCGGCAGCCTCATCTACCTCTTCCTCCCGCTCATCCCCGACCTCGCCATCCTGCGCGACCGCGGCATCGGCTGGGTGGGCCTCTACCGCCTCCTGGCGCTGGGCTACCGCGACACGGAGAAGCAGCGCAAGCGCCTGGAGTTCTGGATCGCCGTCATGGCCATCCTCATCATCCCCATCGCGGTCTCCGTTCACACCGTCGTCTCCTACATCTTCGCCACAACGCTCCAGCCGGGCTGGCACAGCACCATTTTCGGCCCCTATTTCGTGGTGGGGGCCATCTTCTCCGGCCTGGCCGCGCTGCTGATCGCCATGGCCATTCTGCGCCGCGCGTACGGTCTGCAAGACATCCTGAAAGACATCCATTTCAACAACCTGGGCCTGGTGCTCCTGTTGATGACCTGCCTGATGATCTACTTCACCTTCAACATCT
>JACQVU010000318.1 GCA_016209585.1 Planctomycetota bacterium | reverse complement strand
GGGCGCGGGACGAGGGGCGGGGGCTTGGCCCCGCTCTGTCCCTCGTCCCCGCGGCCGACGTCGGCGGTTGACCTGTTTCTTCTTCCGGTAACTAGCGCGCGCCCGGTTCAGCCAGTCTGAAGAGAAGTCGACCACGGCGACGTCCTCCTCGATCCGGATCCCGCGGATTCGCCGTTCAGGTCCTTCATCAGGGCCCCGCCGCGCGGCGGCGGGTTTCGGCCAGCCAGGCGGCGGGCTTGTCGACGTTGTCTTCGTCGTCGAAGCCGAGGTAATCGAGCGCCACGGCGGGGGTGGCGGGCGAGGGGCGAGGGGCGGGAAACGAGGGGCGCGGATCGGTCGGATCCGTCGGACCCGTCCGATCCTCCGTCCCGCGGCCGGCGCGGTCTCGCTCCACGAGGCTCTCGGGTGGGAAGACGTCCACCTTGAACGATCCCGGTCGGAGCAGGAAGTCTACTCGCCGGGCGTGGGCGGGGTCGCTGGTGTCGATGAGCGGCAGCGAGATCAGGAAGGGGCCGCGGGGCGCGCGCACTTCGATGACGCAGGCTTTCTCGCCCGGATCGGCCGGCGTGAGTTGCACGCGGATGGCGGCCGGGCGCGCCGCGACGCCCGCCAGCACCATGCGCACGAGCGGGCGGTCGGATTTGACGTTGGCGCCAAGGGGGCCGGGACCAAACCGCGTGACGAGGCCGCGGTCGGCGCGGCGCGTTCCCATTTCGCCGGGTTGCGGCTCCATCAATTCGACCGGGACGCGCTTGAAGATGTCGGGCTGCCAGTAGACCCCCAGCACGTCGCCCTCGTGCTCCGCGATCGGCGCCACGCGCCGACGGCGGAAGACCCGCAGGTCGCCCGCCCGGCCCCAGAACTTGAACGCCTCGGAGGGGTCGGAGAGGCCGGCGGAGTCCGCCACGATGACGTACTTCGCCGCCGCCGCGATCTCCGGGTTGAGCGCGTCGAAGTCGCGGGGCGCCAGGGGGGCGGAATCGCCGGCGTCACCGGCCCCGGAGGCGACGGCGGCGCCTGGGGCGATGCCGCGCATTTCGCGCGCTTCGATGGCCGCGCGGTCGCCCCAGTTCTCGCGGGGCGCGGGGCGCGGGGCGCGCGGCGGCGGTGTCGACGCCGGCCGGAAGAAGCCGCCGTCGGAACCGGTGAGAAGCGTCTCCTCGCAGGTGCGGACCGCAAGCCCCCGCAAGCCGAGGCGGAAGAGGCGTTCGGTGGGGGGATCAGCCAGGACGAGGACGGCGTCGCCGGGAGCGAGTTCGGGATCGGCGCGGATGGAATCGAGCAGGCGCAACCGCTCCGGCCCCGGCGCGACCCGTGCGGCGCGTTTGATGAAGACCCCGTTCAGGTGAAGAAAGGCGAAGCCGAACAGTGCGGCCGAGGCCGCGATCAAGGCGCGCACCAGCCGCTCCCCGGCTGGGCGGCGGCCGACGGCGAGGGAGTCGCGCACGGCGCGCGCGCTCCACTCCCAGCCGCGCGAGGCTGCGGCCAAGGTGAGCGCCAGCACGGGGGGAACAGAGAGCGCCAACAGGAGATTGGGCGCGGGAAGCAACAGGAAGAAGAGGCCCGCGGCCTGGGCGGCGAAGAGCACTTCCACCAGCGTGGCCGTCGCTCCGGGGCGGAGTCGAGGCCAGCGGCGACGCCAGCGCCGCGCGGCGACGGCGAGCAGGCCGGCCGCGGACAAGGCGATGGCTCCGGCCGCGAACAGCCCCGGCGCGGCCACCACCACGGGCGGCAGGCCGTTGGCATCGCGCCCCGCGAGCAGGTCAAAGAAATCGCGCGCGCTGTCGGCGGCGGCGGGCTGGCGCGCCCGGTCGCCCGCTTCGGTCCACGCGGGCGTCGCCAGCAGGGCGGCGGCCCACAGCGCGGCGCAGGCGGCCAGGGCGCCTTTCCAGGAACGCGCGCGCCACAGGAGCACGCCCGCCGCCGCGGCGACGACCCAGAAGGCGGAGCCGGCGATCTCCCGTCCAAGTGGCGCAGCCGCCGGAACCAGCGAGGCCAGGGCGGCGACGGTGGCGCAAAGGACCATGTCCCACCGTCCGCGCCGCCACGTCAGCAGGGCAGCGGCCATTTCCCAAGCGAGAAAGGAGCGAAAAATCACGCCCGACCCGTCCGCCGCCATCAGGGCGAAGGTGGCGAAGCCGCCGCCGGCGAAGAACGCGGCGACGGCGGCGAACGGCGCCCGCGCCCCCATGCGGCGCGCCAGCGTGAAGGCCGGCATGGCCAGCATGGCGGCGGCCAGGGCGAGCACCAGGGGGCCGACGATCAGGCCGTTCACCGGGCCGAGCGCCATCGCCAGGAAGCGCCCCGTCTCAGCGGCCAGCGCCTCGTGGCCGGCGGCGGACGCCGACGGCGGTTGGTTCCCGGCCGCGTCCGTTCCCGGCCACCCGCCGGCGGCTTCGCCCATCATGGCGTCCACGCGGCGGCCGGAATGGCCGAGCGCCGTCCAGGCGTCGCCGCCGGGCGACACGGCCGCGTCGGCGGCCTTCGCGGTACGCGGCGCGGCCGGCAGCGAGATCGGCCCGGCGTCGACGCCGCGCAACCAGAGCGGCGCGGCGAGCCATGTGAAACAGAACGCCACCAGGAGCGCGGGGCGCCACGGCCGCGGCCCCGTCAGCCGCGACGCCGGCCGGGCGGCGGCGGCGTGGCGCTCGCCGGCCAGCAGCAGGGCGCAGCCGGCGGCCGCGGCCAGCCAGGTGAGCACGCGGGTTTCGGAGGAAAGCGCGAAGGCGGCGATCCCCGCCACCAGCGTCATCACCATGAATCCGCCGGCCAGCAGCGTCGCGCCGCCTCCGGGCGGGGGCGGGTCGTCCGGCGTCGCCGCGCCCGGCCGCCACGCCGCCAGGACGCGGCCGGCGGCGAGCAGCGCGCGGGCGAAGAGCAGCGACCACCCGAGAACGAAGGCCACGGCCAGCGTCAGACGCAAGACGTAATATCCGCGCGGAAAGCGGGTAAGAAAGCGGCGCTGCCCCTCCTGGGCCGCGGTGTTCTCGAAGTAGTCGCCGCCCGCCACCGGCTCCACGGCGCGCCGGCGCGCCCACTCCCAGCGGTGGAGCAGCGCGGCCGTGGAAAGCCCCTGGTCGTACCAGCAGACTTCGTCCAGCAGCACGGCGGCCCGCGCGCCGCCGGGCGGGGCGAGCGCCACGCCGCCTTCCAGCGACAACGTCGGCCCGCCGCCGGCCTGGGTGTCGGCCACCTCGCCGTTGAGCAGCAGCCGGGCCTCGCCGGCGTCGAACTGCAGGTCAGCCCAGGCCGCGGCCGCGAACTGCCAGCGGCCGTCCCAGCGCCCGTCCGGGGTCGTGGCCCGAAGCACCCGGCCGTTCAGAGCGCACGAAAGCCCCCCGCCGGCCTCCAGCGCCACGCTGAAGCGGTCGTGCCGCTCGGCCGCCATGAGCAGCACGCGCTCGCCGGGCTTCAGAGCGTTCACCGCGGCCGAGGGGCGGAACCAGAACGTCACCGCGCCGTCGCTCAGGTCGCGGAGACGGTCAGCCGACAGTGGCAGAAGCCTTGGGGCGAGCGACGCGACCTCCACCGCGCGGCCGACCAGACCGGGCGCGGTCGCGCCGGCTGGAAGGTCTTCGAAGTCTTCAGCCACCACCAGCCCCGGCTCGCCGGAGGCGGCCGTGGGCGCCGGCTCCGAGGGCGACGATGACGCAGCCGCCGGCGCGAGAAGAAGCCCCGCGGCGACCAGCAACGCCGCGCGCGCCGCGCGGGGCACGGCGCGGGCGCGCGCCCGGATGGTGAAAGCGAGCAGCGGCGCGCCGGCCATCACGCCTCCTCCTCCAGTGGAGAGAGCCGCGCGCCGGCGCGGAGCCGAAGGACAATCTCCGCGCCGACCGGGCGCGGAACGTCCGACAGGACATGCACGCGCGCCTCGCCGCGCGCGGCGGACAGCAGGTGGTGTGCGCCCAGGAAGCGCGTGGCCGCGACGCGGAACGTGAGGCCGCCGGACGCTTCCTCGATCGATTCCGGTCGCAGGGCCACGTCGCGCTCTTCGGCGACGCCGGGCGCGGCCGCCGCGCCGAAGGGGCGCCACTCTTCGGTGCGCAGCAGCGCGCCGGGGAGAACGGCGGCCGTGCCCACGAAGCCGGCCACGAACCGCGTGCGCGGGCGTTCGTAGACCTCGGCCGGCGTTCCCTCCTGCGCGACCCGGCCGGCCCGCATCACCACCAGTTTGTCGGCCAGCGTGAAGGCCTCGTCCTGGGCGTGCGTCACGAAGAGCGTCGTCACTCCCGTCCGCCGCTGCACGTCGTGCATGGCCGCGGCCAACTCCACCCGCAGCGCCGGGTCCAGGTCTGAAAGCGGCTCGTCCAGCAGGAGCACCTGGGGCCTGCCCACCAGCGCGCGCGCCAGAGCCACGCGCTGGCGCTCGCCGCCCGAGAGTTCGTGCGGGAAGGCCCGCTCGCGATCCGCCAGCCCGACCATTTCCAGCAGCCGCCGGGCGTCGTCGGCGCCAGCGCGCCCGCGAGAGGCGAAGCGCAGGTTGCCCCCCACCGTCCAGTGCGGCCACAACGCCAGCGATTGGAAGACCATTCCCACCCCGCGCCTCTCGGCCGGCACGACGGGGCGCGGGTCGTTCACCACCCGGTCATCGAACCGAATGATTCCGGCGTCCGGCGCCTCCAGCCCGGCGGCCATGCGCAACACGGTGGTCTTGCCGCACCCCGACGGGCCAAGGATCACCGTCACCCGCCCCTCTTCGCACACCAGGGAGAAATCGGCCACCGCCGGCTGGGCGCCGAAGGTTTTGCGGAGACGGGAGAACTCGATGCGGGCCATGGGAAGGACGGGCGAGAGGCGGTCAGCCGTTTCCCGCCCGGCGGGCGCCGGCCAGGATGCGGAAGAGCGCGAGGGGCGAGACGATGAACGCCAGCAGCGCCAGGCACCAGGCCGCCACCACGCCCGTGCGGCCGAAGTGGAAGGCGTTGTAAATGCGCTCCGGCAGCACGCCGATGCCCGGCTTGACCAGCAGGAAGATGTCCAACTCCTCCACCACCAGGATGAAGGTCAGCACCCAGGCGGCGGCCAGGGCGTTGGCGGAGAGCCGCATGGTGATCGCCAGCGTGCGGCGCCACCAGGGCACGCCGGCCGTTCGCGCGGCCTCCTCCAGCGAAACGTCCACCGCCCGCGCCGCCGCCGCGGCCGGTTTGATGGTGAAGGGCAGGTAGCGCGTGGCGGCGGCCAGCAGCATGATCCAGAAACTGGTGTAGACGTAGTCCTGGAAGCCGGCGAACCCCGCGAAAAGGTGAGCCCGCGGCTCTTGCCAGAACGATCCCTCCGGCGGCGGGGGCGGGGCCGCGTTCCAGAACTGGATGAGCGCCACGCCCACCGTCACGGCCGGGAAGGCCAGGGGCAGGAGCGGGGCGTTCTCCAACCACGCGCCGCGCGCCCCCCGCGCCCGCGCGGAAAACCACCCCAGCGACGCGCCCAGCAGCGTCAACAGCGTGGCCGTGGCGGCGGCCAGGAGCAGCGTGGCGCGGATGTCGGCGCTGGCCTCCCGCAGGGCGATGCCCATGTTGGTCATGGCGACGTTGAGCCGGTCCAGCGCCTCGTTGCCGGTGGCGAACTGCGAACGCTCCACGTCGGGGTTGGCCGACCAGGCGTTGAGCAGGTTGAGCACCGGCATGCCCGCGGCCACGAAGACCGCCAGCCAGCAGAGCGCCAGCCCCGGCCAGAGCGCCGGCGACAGCGGCGCTTCTCCCGCGCGCCTGACCGATCCGGCCGTGGAGAGCCGCCGGCGCCGCTCGACCACCGCGTAAACCACCACCCCCCCAAGCGTCAGCGCCACCAGCGGGATCGCCGCGGCCGCGGCGGCGGAGAAGTCGGCCTGGTTCACCGCCCGCGCGTAGACCTCCGAGGAATAGGTCTGCACGCGCAACAGGTCGGGCACGGAGTAACTGGAGACCGCGAAAACGAAGACGAACGCCGCGCCCGACACGACGTAGGGCAGCGTCAACCGCAGCGTCACGAAGGCGAACGCGGCCGCCCGGCCGCGGGCCAGCCGCGCGGCCTCCTCCAGGTCGGGGTCCACCGCGCGGAAGCCGGCGGCCGCCAGCAGCGTCACGATGGGGAAGAAGCAGGAGGCCAATACTCCCACCGCGAACCACCAGCCCGTGAACATCACCGGCGGCTGCGCGCTGATCGGCGTGCCCGTCCACCTTCGGAGGAGACCGTTGAACCAGCCGTTGCCGTCGAAAAACCACCACCAGGTCAGCGCGTTGATGTAGGGCGGAATGAGCAGCGCCGCCACCGCGGGAATCCATAATGCCCGCGCCAGGCGCGAGCGCACTCGCGTGGCGTACGCCGCCACCAGCACGCCCACCACCGTCGCCACCACCGTCGCGGTCCCGGCGAGCGAGAGCGTGCTCCACCAGAGCGTGGCGGAGCGATCGTCGCCGAACAGCGTCCCGTACTTCGCCAGCGTCCAATTCCCTTCCGCGTCGCGCAACGTCATCCCCAGGAGGGAGAGCACCGGCAGGAGACAGACCGCCCCGAAGACGAACAGCGAGATCGCGAGCACCAGGCGACGCATGGGAGGGGCGAGGGACGAGGGACGGGGGGCGAGGGGCCAAGCGAGAGTTATCAGTTTTCAGTTGTCAGGCATGGAGCGTGTCATCGGCTGGCCACGGACAACTGGCAACTGACAACTGACAACTTCTCCCGGGGGTCAAGGGTCCGGCGTGCCACCGAGGGGAACTTCAAGGAAGAAGAACAGTTTCAGGAACGGTTGCCCGTGCTCCCGACCCCAGCCGAACAGCCCCCAGAAGAGGTCGGTGCGGTCGAGGCCCAGCGAGCGGACCTCGTGGCGCGAGTAGATCGGCAACAGGTGCGTTTCGCTCTCGTTCTCCGACCAGCGGTGCTTGAACACCGGCCCCAGCACCCGCACCAGCGAGTCGCCTTCCGGCAGGCTGCGGTACTCGAACAGGCGCCAGAGCGGGCCGAGCGTGCGGTCCCACCCCTCGTTCCTGGGGGCGGGAAAGGGCGAGAGAACCTCCACCAGCCGCGCGCCGCCGTCTTCCTTTTCCGAACTGAAGAAGGGCCAGACCTTGAACCAATGGGTGTCGGTGGTGACGCCTTCCACCGTGTACTCGCGGGAGTCGTACCAGAGCACGGGCGCGACGGCGTAGTAGTCGTTCACGAAGGGCCGGCCGTTCGCGCGGCCCGCGTAATGGTCGTGCCAGTAGATCGGAAACATCACCCGCGTCTCTTCCCGCCCGCGGCGGCGGGTGTACCAGTAGAACGGTAGCAAACGCCGTTCCCGCACCTCGCCGCGCGCCAGGTCGAACCCCGTTTCCCAGGCCCCCAGCGGCCAGAACAGCCCCCAGTAGGTGCGCTGGAGCGCGAAATTCACCTCCCGCTCCTGATCGAAGAAGCGGCGCACGCGGTCATCGCGCGCATGCTGGAACAGCGGCCAGAGCACGGAGTACTTCCGACGCACCACCTCCCCCGTCTCCCGGTTTTCCGTGATCCATTGGCCGTAGAAAGGGAAGAGCGCGAAGACCGATTCCGGCTCCGGCGTGTTGGTGTCGTTGGTCTGCCAGTTGACCACCGGCCAGAGGATCGTCGTGCGATCGTACTTCAGCGCGCCGTCCGCCGCGTGCTTGTTCACGTTGCCGTAAAAAGGCCAGATGATCAGCGAGTCTTTCCCCCCGCCGCTTCCCCAGCCGACGAAGGGGAAGGGCGTGAAGTAGGTGGAGTAGCCGTACATGTCCATCGCGTGGTAGTAGGCGGGGAAGAGCACGAAGTCGATGTGCTCTTTGCCCAGGAACCCCTTGAGCGTTCCGCCGAACGGCATGACACCAAGGTATGCGCCCTCACGGTCCGCGTCGTTGGAGTCGCCGAGAAAGAGGAACGGGATGAGCACCACGTCCCAATCGTACGTGCCGTCCGGCCGCACGACATTCTTGTAGTAGGCCAGCGGAATCAGCCGCGTGGCGCTGCTCTTCCCGTCCGTCCGGCGCGACAAGAGGGGGTAGAGCACGTCAAGTTGCGTCCGATCCCGCTCCGGCTCTTCCAGGTAACTGAAGAACGGGCTGAAGCGAACCCCGCGACCCGCCGCGCCGTCCTCCCCCG
>JACQVU010000317.1 GCA_016209585.1 Planctomycetota bacterium | reverse complement strand
CCCGGACGGATCGTCGCCCGGCGGGCCACCGCCCGGGACCGCGCCGGCGCGGTTGAAATCAAAGTAGTTGTCCCACTGGTAGTCGAGCATCTCCAGCGCCTCCGGCAGAGACCGGGCCACCAGGCGGTCGCCGTCGCGGCGCACCACGTTCAGCGCCTCCAACTTGCGGATCGCATCGTCAACCTCAAAATCGCACTCCACGCCGGCCCGCTCCGAAAGCAGCGCCTCCGCCCGCCGGTCCACCTCGGCCGGCGTCAAGCCGGCCGGCTCGCCCTGCAGCATGCACCAGCCCAGAACGGCCTCCTTCACCTCCTGCTCCTCCGCCTGATCGACAAGATGTTGGAAGACCCCCGCGTTGTTGTCCAGGTTCAGGAAATATAGGCTCTCCGCCAGCGTGGCCCGATACTTGGTGCGCGCCGCGAAGTACCCGCGGATCGACTTCACCAGGTAGCCGATCACCGCCGCCAGCACGAGGCCGACCGCGTACCACCCCACCTGCCCGGTCTCGGACCCCTTCTCGGCCGCTTTCTGGATGCCGATGGCCGCCAGAATCACCCCCGCCGACTTCCACCCCACCGTGATCAACCCCAGCAGCATCGGCATGCTGATCTTCACCTTGTCGATGCCCTTCATCCGCACGGCGACGTTCGGAAAAAGCATCTCCAGGTCGTCCTTCGGCACGTCCTTGAACAGTTTCAGGTAGATGTGGCGGGGATCCCCCTTCTTGCGGCGCTCGCGGCGCTCCGCCTCGCTCTCCCGGAACTTCACCAGCACGGCCAGGCGCTGATACACGGGCACCTGGTAGGGCCGCTCGCGGAACAGCGTGGCCAGGCTCTTCTTGTACTTCGTGCCCACCGTCTCCCCGCGCACGAACAGCATGCGCTGCTCGAACTCGGTCATGTCCACCGCCAGCGCCACGCCCCAGCCGGAGTCGCGGTCCAGCGCCTGCTGGATCTGCTCCTCCCCCAGCGCCACGTAATTGGCCCCGGCGAACACCGCGCCCAGACGCTCCATCAACCGCGCCTCGCACTGGGCACGCTCTTCCGGCGTGGGCGGCGCCATCTCCCGCGTGTCGCGATCCGGGTTGAACGGCGCGTAACTCGCCTTCAGGTCCTCCAGCGCCTCGTGAAACTTGAAATGGAAGATCGCCTCCACCAGCCGCGCCAGATCGCGGAAGCGGGCCGCGTCGTCGCCCGCGAACCGCGCATGCTCCGCCGCCAGCCGCACGACGTCAGCCTTGGAGATCGGAATGAAATGTTCCCGCGCCCCGCCGGCCCCACCGGGCGACGCCGCCACCGCGGCCCGCGCCTCGGACGCGGACACAGGCGCCGACGGAGCCGCCGACCCCGCGGCCGCCCCCCCGCCAACCAACTCCCGTGACGCGGAGGACGGCGGCGTCATCGGCGATGCCCCGGCTCCCCCGCCCGCCACCGGCGGGAGGATAACGGGCCGGGCGACGGGGTTGGGGCGATGCTCCATAGTCTTGGGAATCGTACGCCGCGCCGGTAGCCAAGTCCAGCGCGAAGACTGAGGCGCGTACCCGACGTCGCGACTGCCCTTGAACCGCGGCGCGTTGCCGATCGGTCGGATGGAACCGATGGGACGGATGGGGCCGATCTCCCGCGAGCCATGGAGCGCGGGGGCTTGCCGCGACGTCTGGCGCGCCGCTCCAAACCTCCGCCCCGCGATCCGTGGAGCGCGGGGGCTTGCCACCTTGGATCGCGGCGGCTTGCCGCCGCGGTGGCGGGTCGCGCCGGCCTTTCACCGGCGCCGATCGGACGCCCGGCGAGGCTCCAGTCCCGCCCACAGCGCGTGGACCATGGAGCGAACGACGGCATCGTCGAATCTGCCGTGGTGGACGCCCAACTGCTCCATGATCGCGATGCTGTGCAGGGACGCCAGCAGCGTCAAGGCGACTGCGCCCGGGTTCCCGGTCGCGATGTTCCCGATTTCCCGCTGGGCATCGAGATACCTCGCAAGCCCCAGACGCATGTGGTCGAAGGGAGACTCCGGGTGGTCCGCGGCAAACGCTTCGAAGTCGAACGCCGGATGCGTCATCAGCCGCAAGAGGATCGGCACGATCTTCCGAAAGTACTGAAGAACCCCGAGGGCAATGGCGTCCAGGCGCTCCAGCGCGCTGAGGCCGCCGTGCGCCGCCGTGAGCAGGTCTTCCAGGTCCAACGCCGGGGGAATCATGGCGGCGAAGAAGAGGCGCGCCTTCGTCGGGTGGCGCTGATAGATGACCGCCTCGGAAACGCCGGCGCGACGGGCGATCTCCCGGGTTGACGCGGCGAACCCCTTCTCGATGAAGGCGGCTCGGGCGACCGCGAGAAGGTCGTCGTCCTGGATGATTTTTCGGCGTCCCATCGCACCGGTCCAGGCCGTCACGCATCAGGCCGGAGGGGCGTGGCGCCCTGCCATTCCGTCGGCGCGACGGCGCATGCCCCGGCGCCAACGCGGCCGACGACCGCGCCAACCACCTCGCCCGCGAACGAGGCCCGCGAGATCGCTTCGAACCCGAGGTCCTTCGCCAGCGACTCGAGGTCCAGCGCATCCAGCGGCGAGGCGCTCGGCCTGAGGTTGTGAAGGAAGTAGACCAGAAACATCGGGGAGAGAACCGCGCGCGCCAGCGACTTCGGGCGCTGCCAGTCGACGATGACCAGGCGCCCGCCCGGGCGCAGCACCCGGCGCATTTCGCGGATCGCGGTTTCGTGCATCGACCGGGGCAGGTGATGGAGCACCAGCGTGCAGAACACGGCGTCGAACGACGCCGGCGGACAGGGCAGATCGTCGGCCGAGGCTTCGACGATCTCCACGGCGATGCCCCGCGCCGCCGCCTTGCGCCGCGCATGGGCGGCCATCTCGGCTGACCGCTCGACGCCGCGCAGGACCCCGGACGAGCCGACGCCGACTCGCTCCGCCGCGGCCAGGAGGAGCGTGCCGGTGCCGCAGCCGACGTCGAGCACCGCGTCGCCCGGTTTCAGGCTGGCCAGGTCGAGCGTCCACCGGCGAAGCGTTTTTTCGCGGCCGAGGGTGATCAGCCGCACCAGCCAGTCGTAGTGACGCGGTTTGTGAAGAAGCTCGCTTTCGCCTTGGTGCGAGTGTTCCGCGCCGATCTCGCGGCCCGCCGCCGTTTCCGGGGAGCGCCGCCCGCGCGCCACCCGCGTCGCGAGGAAGGCGAGGGCGCTGAAACCAGCCAGATGAGCGAGGATCGCCACCGGAGCCGCCAGCGGCGCATACCACCACGTCGCCCCATGCAGGTAGAAGAGCAGCGCGAGGGCCGCGGCAATGACCGTGATCCCGGCGAGAAAGGCGGCGCGATGCGGCGTGGCGGAGTGAGGCGCTTCGGCCGACGAACAGCAGGAGTGATGGGGCATGGTGGCGTTCCTCTGTTGACTCGCACGAATATAAGCGTGCACACACTTATATAATTCAAGCCAAACAGGCCATTGTCAAGCGCCATGTCGAACATGCCCATCCCCATCCCCGCGGTTCTCACGGCCCGCCGGCCAGCCGCGCCCGCAACCGCGCCCGTCGCGTGACCTCGCCCGCAGCCTCGCGCGCGCGCCAGCGCGTTTCTGGCGAGCCTTCCACGGCGGCGCGCTCCAATAGCGGCAACACCTCCAGCCCGGCGCCGGCCAGCCGTTCGGTGGCCGCGCCGCGTGCCTGGGGGTCGGGCGAGTCGAGCAGCGCGATCAGCCCTTGGGCCTCGCCCTCCGCCAAGGCCACGGGCGGCGCGGGTGGCGCCACCTCCGGCGGCGGGGGTGGAGGCGGCGGCAGGCGCGCGGCGCGCGGG
>JACQVU010000326.1 GCA_016209585.1 Planctomycetota bacterium | reverse complement strand
GGCGTCGTCCGACCGCGAAATCTGGTAGCCCCACTCCACGATGGCGTCCAGCGCCTCCTTCGGGAAGGGGCGCACCCCGCGGCCGCCGCTCTCGCCCCCCGGTTTGACGACCAAGCCGGCGATGTCGGGGTGGCGCGCCAGGAAATCGATCACCCGGTGCAGAATCTCCTGTTTCACCAGGTCGGGGTCGCGCCCCTTGGTCTGCGCCACCAGCCAGCAGACCTGTCGCGGGAAGCGCACGGGCGTGCCGGCGTAGACCTCGTGGTAGACGGCCTTGGCGTAAGTCACCTTCTGCAACACCGCGCCCCAGGGCATCGGCACCCCGGTGGCTTCGTGCGCCCCGCTGATCAGGTCGGGGTGGAGGCCGTGCAGGAAGAGGTAGTCGACCCGCGCCGGCGCGGCCAGTTCCAGCAGTTCCAGCGTGCCGTTCCGCTTGACCAGGCAGTTGTCGAACCGCAGCACCGGTCGCCCGGCCTCGGTCCCGGGGATCAGCCGGTTCACCAGCGCCACGTTGCCGGCGGCCAGCCGGTCGCCGTGCCAGACGAAGGTGAGTTGCGTGTGGCCCCAGCGCAGCAGCATGGCCTGCGTGCCGCGGGGCGAGGCTGGGGTTCCGGTCAGGGTTTCGGGCGCGACCCCCCGCCGCACGACCGGAATGGGGAAGCCGTGGACGCGCACCGTGACTATTTCCCAGAGCCGCGCGTACTGCTGGTTGAACGTCCGCGCCGGCGTGCGCGAAAGCGTGCCCACCGTGAGCAGGTCGGCCAGCCGCTGCTCGCTCACGGCGGTGCGGGAAACCAGCGCCGCGCGCACCTCGTCGAACGCCAGCCGCCAGCGGCGGTCGACCAGTTCGGCGAGGCCGTCGTCGCCGAAGAGGTCCTGGTACTCGACGTTGGCCATGAGCCGCGAGCGCACCACCTCCCGCGTGCTGTTGAGCGTCACCCGGAAGAAACGATCCAGGGCGTGGAAGGTGAGCCGTTCGACCGGGCTGGGCGCGGCGCGCGCGCCGGCGCGGGTGCTGGGGTCGGCCTCCCCGCCGCGGGGCAGGATGGTGTGCAGGAAGGCGACGGCGGCGAGCGCCTCCACCAGGGCGAGGCGCTCCAGCGCCTCGGGTTCGCGGTTGCGGCGCACCAGGGGCAGCAGGTTGTCAACCAGGGTGCGATAGTCGGCGTCGAGGAAGAAGTCTTTGAGAAAGAGAGCGCCCACCCGCTCCTCGATCTCCTGCCGCTGGTGGTGGGGCATGGGCGCCAGATCGTCCAGCAGCGCCAGGAAATACTCGCCGACGCGGTTCATGAACCGCCCCACCGACTCTCGCGTCACCCCCCCGCCGGCCGGCCGCAGCGCCGCGGCGGCCGCGGCCTGGAGGGAATCCAGATCGCCGCTCATGCGCGCCCCTCCAACCGTTCGGGGTGGCGTCGGCACCAGGCGACGGTGCGGCGCAGCCCCTCGGCCAGCGAGGTGACGGGCCGCCAGTCCAGCGCCTGCTGGGCCAGCGCGATGTCGGGCCGGCGCACCTTGGGATCGTCCGGCAGGGCCGGCAGGAACTCGATGGGCGAGCGCGACCCGAAGGCGTCGCGCACCGCGCGCGCCAGGACCAGCACGCTGATCGCGTCGGGATGGCCCAGGTTGACCGGATGACCGCACGTGGAGCGCGCCAGCCGCCACAGGCCGTCGATCACGTCGTCGACGAAGGTGAAACTGCGTTGGTGCCCGCCGTCGCCATGCACGCCCAGCGGCGCGCCGCGGGCCGCGTGGCGGATGAAGGTGGAGACCGCCCGCCCGTCGTCGGGCCGCATGCGGGGGCCGTAGGTGCCGAACACCCGCGCGATGCGCACCGGCATGCTGTACATCCGCTGGTAGGCCATGGCCAGGCTCTCGGCCGCGATCTTCGCCACGTCGTAGCACCCCGAGGGCGCCAGGTGGTCGAAGTTGCCGCGGTAGCCTTCTTTCTGCGGCGAGACCTCCGGGTCGCCGTACACCTCCGGCGACGACACCAAGAGGAACCCCGCCCCCTTGTGCCGCGCCAGCCCCAGGCTGTTGTAGGCGCCGAAATAGCCCGACCGCAGCGCGTCGTGCGGAATGGCCGCGTAGTCGGCCGGGCTGGCTGGCGACGCGAAATGCAGCACCCACGCCACCGGCTCCGGCATCTCGAAGTGGCGGGTGACGTCGGCCTCGTGCAGCCGGAAGCCGGGGTTGCGCGCCGCGTCGGCCAGGTTGCGGCGGTCGCCGGTGAGGAAGTTGTCGACGCCCACCACCCGCTTCCCCTCGGCGAGCAGGCGGTCGACCATGTGCGATCCCAGGAACCCCGCCGCGCCGGTGACCAGAAAGGCGCCTTCGGGCTTTGGCGCGCCAGCCGGGTCGTCGCTCCGTGCCGGGGCCGGGTCTCTGCGTGTCGCGGTCATGGCGAAGGGCGATTATCCCGCCGACGCGCCGGCGCGACTCTCTTTGAAGCGCCAGCGGAGATAGCCCTGGATGAAGGGGTCGAGGTCTCCGTCGAGCACCCCCTGGGCGTTGCCCACCTCCACGTCGGTGCGCAGGTCTTTCACCATCTGGTAGGGTTGAAGCACGTAGGAGCGAATCTGGGAGCCGAACGAGGTGGCCATCTTCTGGCCATACTCCGCCGCCTGGCGGGCGGCGCGTTCGTCCTCGACCTTCTGGATGAGTTTGGCCCGCAGCATCTGCCAGGCCATGGCGCGGTTCTGGTGCTGGGAGCGCTCGTTCTGGCAGGCCGCGACGATACCGGTGGGCAGGTGGGTGATCCGCACGGCCGAGGAGGTCTTGTTCACTTTCTGTCCGCCCGGCCCGGAGGCGCAGTAAGTGTCGATGCGCACGTCCTTGTCCGGAATCTCGATTTCGATCTTCTCGTCCACCTCCGGCGTCACGTCGACCGCGGCGAAGGAGGTGTGGCGCCGGGCGTTGGCGTCGAAGGGCGAGATGCGCACCAACCGGTGCACGCCGCGCTCGCCTTTCAGAAAGCCGTAGGCGTACGGCCCCTTCACGGCCAGCGTGACGTGGCGCAGCCCGGCCTCTTCGCCGGCCAACTCGTCGACCAGTTCGGCCGTGAGACCGGCCCCCGCGAAGTACTTGAGGTACATGCGCATGAGCATCTGCGTCCAGTCGCACGACTCCGTGCCCCCGGCCCCGGCGCTGACGTTCAGGAAGCAGTTGCGGGCGTCGAACTCGCCCGACATCATGGCCTGCAACTCCAATCGACCGAGGTCCCGTTCCAACCCCTCGGCCTTCTGCTGCGTCTCCGTGAGGGCGCCGGCGTCGCCGGCCTCGACCGCCAGGTCGAAGAGCGCCTCGGCGTCGTCCAGGTCCCGCGCCACCCGCGTGAGCGGCGCCGTGAGGCCCTTCAGCGCCGAGAACTGCTCGTTGATCCGCTGGGCGGCCTCCCGGTCGTTCCAGAAGCCGGAGGCGGCCATTTTCTTCTCAAGGTCCGCCATGCGGGCGAGGTTGCCGGTGTAGTCAAAGAGACCCCCGGAGTTCCTCGAACTTGCGGCGAACGCGGGCCACGTGGCGCTTCAACTCGTCGGCGATGGGGGGCATGGGAACTCCCAAGGGGCACAGTTGGTTTCAGACCGCCGCAGCCAGCCGCGACCCCGGCAGTATACCAGGGTTTCGCGGGCGGGGTAATGTTGCAGGGTGCGCACGGGACGGCCATCCACGACAGGTCAAGATCCTGGATCTCCGAGACGTCGATAGGCCCGTGGGGAAACAGGCTGGGCGACGAGTCGGTTAGGTCCCCGCTCCGGCCGTCGCACGTAGGATGTCAAGGAATTGCTTCGCATGCGGCGCCGCGCCGCTCACGCTCGCAGGATCGACGCGAGCAAGGAGATCGAAGCCGTGCTTGCCCTTGGCGTACGCCCCCTTGCCCGTCGCGCGGGTTGCTCGCTCAAGTCCGTCGAGGACGTCGCGCTTGGCCACCGTCTCCACCTGTGGATTCCCAGGCAGGGCGTTTTCCCGGAACCCTTGGCCGAAGAACAGATGAAGCGCCGGCGATCCGCCAGGAACCATGACTCCATGACCTGCACCATCAGATGACACTGCGCGTCCGTCGCGCCGGCGGGACGGGCCCAGCCATCGCGCGCGCTGAGATGCTCCCACGGTCCGGTCGCCGTCACCGGTTCCTCGGCATCCACGAGCAGTATGGGAGGGCCGTCGCCCGAGACGAGCGCGTGGGCCGTCGCAAAGCACTCGAACGCGTTCTGCCGCCCGCCGCAGGCTACGATCCGCGGCATCCGGCCTGTCGCGCCGGCTTTCTCGACAAACTTCCGAAAGCCCTCGCGGCACGCCGTCCGCAGCGCTTTCGAGTCACCGCCACCCTCGACGTAGAGCCGGACGTTCACCACCGTGTCCCCCCGATCTCCCCACGGGTCCAGATCTCCCCGAGCCGGTACTTCGTGAGCCACGGGCGCAGTTTCTCGGCATCCAGGCGAGTGAGGTGCGTCGCGCCGTCGTGCTTCTCGCAGACGATGACCGCATCCGGGGTCTCCGAAGATCCGGACCCGCGCGAACACGTCGCCCAGGTAGGTGATCTCGGGGTACTGGTCTTGGGGCCGATGAGCACGTTCAGCGGTCCCAGATGAAGCGGCTGGGTGTCCGGACCGAACGACAGAAGGTTGGTGAGTTTTATCTCGTCGAGAAGTTGCATGGGCTCTCGCGCAATCACGATCCGGGCCTTAGATGACGCAGATGAACGCAGAAGTCGCCGGAGGACGAGAGATGAAGGAGGGGCAAATCTCCGGATGAAGGTCAAGGTACGAAACAACGTTCTTTCCAGATCATCTTCGTTTGGGAATCCGCGCTGCTCTGCGTCATCTGCGGATGTTCGCCTGCGGCTGCCAGGCGGGTGAACGGTTACGGCGACAAAGACGCGC
>JACQVU010000323.1 GCA_016209585.1 Planctomycetota bacterium | reverse complement strand
GCTCGACATATTGCCCCGAATATGTTGTCGCGCGCCCTCCTTGCCCGGCACGTTCTCGCTCGTGCTCGCGGGCGAAGCGCCTACCGAAACAGGCTCTTGGCGGAGATCGAAGGCGCGCGGAGTTTGCGGGTGCGGTTCTTCGCCGCCGAAGCCCTCGGCAGTCGCGCGCGCATCGTGCTCTCCCCCACCGCCGCCATCGTGGCGGTGACGTGAGGGGGTCACTCGTCCGGACGCCCTCACGGGCGCACTACCAGCCCTGGTGAGACCCGATTCCCGCCACGCCGTTCGGCCGGACGCCCTCACGGGCGCACTACCAGCCCTGGTGAGACCCGATTCCCGCCGCGCCGTTCGGCCGGACGCCCTCACGGGCGCACTACCAGCCGGACCGGCCGCTCAAGTCCCGGCTCTGGCGCGCCGCCGGGGGGGCGAGAGATGGCGCGAGATTCGGCGTTTGACCGGGAACCGGGGGTGGCGTAAGTCGGGTCGGTTTCGACTCCGGCGCCGGCTTCGATGTTGCCTCCATTCACCATCTGGCAAGGAGAGGTTGCCACCCGCCTGAGACGCGCACCCCCGCCAAGGAACAACTCTTCCCCCGCTCCGGAGAAAATCACCCGCCGGTTCAGCCGGCGGGGATCGCGCTTGTGGCTCGTAACTTCTTATCTCCCGCGGCGCCAACCAGTTACGGCGATATCCGACATTGTCAAATGCGGCACGAAATATGCTTTGCTTCCCCCGGACCACTCCCGCCGGAGCGGGAGGTGGTTGCGTGTCACGCCGCGCCGCCCGGCTGCCATGGTTCCAAGGAAGGAGACAGTATGACAATTTCCCCGGTCACGCAGACGTTGGCGAACTCCGCGCAAACATCGACCACGGGGCGCTCCGGCGATACGCGGTTGCTTGAGATGCTCAACGCCGCCTTCGGCTTGGTGGAAGTCGTGAACTCCCTTCGCAACGCCGCCGCCACCGATGCGGAGGCGGGCAACGCGCCAGGGGCGGCAGCCGCCAAAGTCGGGCGCAACGTCGATATCACGGGTTGAGGGGAGGCTTGATCGGGTATTCGGCGTCAGGAGCGGGCGCCGCGGGATCCCCGGCGGCCGCGGGCGAGGCTGCCCCAGGCGGGCGGCGGCGGGCGCGGGCAGCCGTGGTGCGGGGGGCGGCGGCGCCGGCGCGGCCGGAGTCGGCCTTACCTTCGGCGGCGGCTTCGGCGCGAATCGTTTCCGGGAGTTTCTCGACGGGAACGGAAGAGAGCGACTGAGCGGCGCGGCACTTGGGGTATCCGGAGCAGGCGAGGAAGCGGCCGCGAATGCCGTCGCGCACCAGCATGGGCCGGCCGCACTTCTCACAGAGGACGTCGGTCGGCAGGGGCTGGAAGCGAGATTGAAAGGGGCGGGTTTTGCGGCACTCGGGGTTGACGCAGGCGAGGTAGCGGCCGCGGGAGCCGCCGCGAAGCGTCATTTCAGCCCCGCAGACGTGGCATTTTTCGTCGGTGCGGCGCGGCTCGACGACGTTGCCCTGGCGGTCCAGAAGTTTCACGTTGCGGCAGGCCGGGTAGCCGGTGCAGCCGAGGAACTTGGCGCCGCGCCGGCCCACGCGAATGGCGAAGGGCTTGCCGCATTTGTCGCAGAGGTGCTCGGTGAGGACGGCCTCCACCACCTTGCCGCCGCGATCGACGGACTTGGTGTTGGCGCACTTGGGGTAGGCCGAGCAGGCCAGGAACTTCCGGCTTTGGCGCGACGTTTTGATGATCATGGGCGCGCCGCAGAGGTCGCAGACCTGGTCGGTGGCCGAGGTGGCCTCTTCTTCCGCCGAAGGCTTCTTGAACTTGCACGTGGGGTAGGCCGAACACCCCACGAACTTGCCGTAGCGCCCCCAGCGGGTGACGAGGGGTTTCTGGCAGTCCGGGCAGGTTTCGCCGGTCGGCTCGCCCTTGATGCGAACCATCTGCTCGGCGGCGGTCTCCAGGGCGCGGGCGAAGGGGTCGTAGAAGTCGCGGAGGACGGCGAGCCACGGTTCGCGGGCCTCCTCGATGCCGTCCAGGCGGCGCTCCAGCGCGCTGGTGAAGGCGGCGTCGAGAATGTCGGGGAAGTGTTTCACCAGGAGATCGGTGACGGTCATCCCCAGGTCGGTGGCGTGGTAGCGGCGCTCCACCTCGCGCACGTAGCCGCGGTCGGTGATGGTGGAGAGGATGGTGGCGTAGGTGGAGGGGCGGCCGATGCCCTGTTTCTCGAGCGCCTTCACCAGCGTGGCCTCCGAGAAACGCGGAGGCGGCTGGGTGAAGTGCTGTGTTTTGTCCATGGCCAGGCGGTCGACGTGGTCGCCGGGGCGCAGGCGGGGGATGATCTGGTCGCCCTTGTCGGCCGTCTCGGCGCCGGTGGCGGGCCGTTCGGGGCCGGCGTCGCGGAGGACGGTGTGGCCGGGGAAAAGCAGTTCGCGGCCGGAGGCGCGGAAGAGGCCGGGGCCGGAGGCGATCTCCACGGTGGTGACGTGGTAGCGGGCCGGGGTCATCTGGCAGGCGACGAAGCGACGCCAGATGAGGTCGTAGAGCCGGAACTGATCGTTCGAGAGGATGGGGCGAAGCGCCTCCGGCGTGCGGTGGACCTCGGTGGGGCGGATGGCCTCGTGGGCCTCCTGCGCTCCCTTGCGGGCGCGGTAGATGTTGTATTTCTCGGGGACGTAGTCCGCGCCCCATTGCGACAGAATGAACTGGCGCGCCGCGTTCATCGCGGAGTCGGCCAGGTGGTAGCTGTCGGTGCGCATGTAGGTGATCAGGCCGACGCTTCCCTCCTCGCCCACGTTGACGCCCTCGTAGAGTTGCTGGGCGACGGCCATCGTTCGCTTGGCCGGAAAACGCAGCACCACCGACGCCGCCTGTTGCAACTGGCTGGTGATGAAGGGCGGCCGGGCCGGCTCGGTCTTGGGC
>JACQVU010000316.1 GCA_016209585.1 Planctomycetota bacterium | reverse complement strand
CGGATGGTCAGGTCGCAGAGTCCGGCCTCCGGCTTGAACTTCCGGATCACGTCGCGGATGGACACCATCTGCTCCCGCGGGTCGCCGGGCGCCAGGTCGGCCAGCACCAGGGGCCGGCCCTGGGCGTCGACGCCGCCGAGCGCCTCGACGCGCTCGGCCGTGATGGCCACCCGCTCGGCCCGCACCACGATGTCTTCCGATTTCTTCTGGCGCCCGTCGGGGAGCCGGATCGATTCCGTGTAGCCCGATACCGTGACGGTAGGCTCACCTTCGGCGCCCGCGCCACCGCCCGCGGCGATGCCGCTGTCGGCGGGGTCAAAGGCGGTGGCGTTCAGACCGTGGATGGAGACGGCGCCGTCGGTGATCACGACCTGGCCGGTGGCGTCGCGGCCGGCGATCCGGGGCACGCGCGACCAGGTGGCGCGGCCGTCACGCAGCGTGATCGTGGCCTGGTAGGAGAAGGCCGTGAGGTCGGAATAGAACAGCCGCGCCGCCACGTCGAACGTTCCGGCCGGTTGGAACTCCTCGGCCGGACGGACGATGGAGTCCTCGAAGACGCGGCGCAGCGTCTCCATGTCGATCTCCAGGCCCCGGAACCCGAGGTCCACGGTGGCCGCCGTGCTCACCACCGTCTGGCGCACCTCGCCGGCGATGGCCCAGGCGTTCTCTCCAGTTAAAATGTCAACATTGGCGACGCCGACCAGACGCTGGAGCCAGGCGTCGGCCGGATCCCGCCGCAGCGACAGGTGCGGCGCCGTCAACGTCACGCTTCCCGGCTCCCGGCCGACTCCCCGCACCACCCCCGGCACGGTGAACGTGGCGACCAGCCGGTTCACCACCAGGTCCGGCCAGGCCGCCCGTTCGTACTCCTTCGGCGGCGCGCCAGCCGGCCCTTTCACGAAAACACCATCAAACGACGTCTCGCCGCCCGCCTCGGCGCGGAAGCGGATCACCGGATCGTCCACCACGATCTCGCGCACCAGCGGCGACAGCCCCACCTTCACCCGCACCCGCTTGACCGTGATGATCGGCTCGCCGCGCCGCCCCCCGCCGGCCGGGGGCGGGCCGAGGACCTCCAGATCCTCCACCACCAGCCCCTCCAGCAGCGAGAAGCGCGCGGTGGTCTGGTTGAACGAGAAGGGGGCCGCGATCACCGACGCCAGCGCCGACTGGATGGCGTCCGGCAGCATCAGCGGCACGATCACGAAATACCCGACCCCGCCGACCCCGAAGAGGAGCGCGCCCAGCGTGGATAGAACCCAATGGCGCCGCGCCACCCGCCATGTCCGGCCGGCGAGGTCGCGCGTGACGGCCACGACGCGCTCCGAGAACTGGGCCATGACGCTACACTACGCGCTCCGGCGCCGGCGGCGCGCCGCGCCCCACAGGTCGGCCGCTCCGGCGCCGGCGATCGCCAGGATGAACGGCTCGGCCGGCAACCGGTACCTCACGCTGCCGATGAAGACGGCGTGCGACACGAACACGTAGACCACGGGCGCGAGTGGAAGCGCCAGCGCGCGCCACCGGCGCGGGCGTTGCACGAGGCGCACCCCCAACCCCGCGGCCGCCAGCGTCACCGCCACCGTCCAGGTGGCGGCCAGCACGGCGTCGCGCGCCAGTGTCCGATGCTCGTCCGCGTGCAACGTCGGCGACCAGGTGCGGGCGATCTTCTCCCCGGCCAGCGCCCATGTGTCACCCGGATGTTCCACCGCGTGGCGCAGCGCCAACCGCGTGAGCACGGCGGACCGCTCGACCTCGCCAAGGTTATCCACCTCCGCCGGCCACGCCAGCCCGTCGCGCCGGGGCGCGCCCGTGGCGCCCGGACCAAGCGCCTCGTACAGCGCGTCGCCCCCCTGCGTCGTCAGCGGCACGAACCGCCCCAAAACCACGCCGTTCCTCGTCGCCCATGGCGCCAGGGCCAGCGCCGCGCCCAGCAGCACCCCCGCGGCCGCGGTCCGAGACGCCCGCGAGCGCCAGCCACCGGGCGACGCGACCAGCCCCACGGCGGCCAGCGCCAACGGCAAGCCCCCGAACGCCGCGCGGGCCAGCGCCGCCAGACCGGCCAGCACGCCCGCCACCGCCCCCCAACCGAGACTAGCCGGCGGGCGCACGTTCCCGGCCGGCGGCTGAAAGGCCCGCCTCGCCGCCAACACGGCGCCGGCCAGCAGCGCGAGCGTCAGGGTTTCAGTGAGGAACTGCCCGGAGTAGAAGATGAAAAAGGGATGCGTGGCCGCCAGGGCCATGGCCGCGACCGCGGCGACACCGCCCGCTTCTGCTCCACCGCCGCCTCCGGGGTCGCCGTCGTGGCCGGCCAATCCGCATGCGAGGTGGCCGACCAGCAGCACCGTGGCCGTGGAAAGCGCCGCCTGAGCGGCCAGCGCCGCGGCTCCGCCGCCGGCCGCGAGGCAACCGGCCAGGAAGAGCGGATAGAGCGCCGGCCAGAAGGCGGCCCGCTCCGGCGGCCCCTCGCGCAGTCCGGGCCGCTCCGGGCGCGCCTCGCCTACCATCTCGCCGCGCGCGACGAGCCGCAGCGCCATCCGGTGATAGACCTTGGCGTCCGGCAAGAGGAGCGGATCGGCGGCGCCGAACGCGAAGCCGGCACGCAAGAGGAGGGCCGCGAAAAGCGTGATCGCCGCCGCGCGGCCGGGAGGAAGCAGGCGCACCATCCGCATGCGATCGATCAATAGTCGGCCATGGGCCGCGCGCCGCTCCAGCCGGGCCACTCCGGGGTCTGGGTGCGGGCCAGCGCCTCGATGACCCGTTCTAACACCACGTCGCACAGCGCCGTGGAGACGCCCAGCGGCTGCGTCAACACGCAACTCACGCCGGGGTGGCGCGCCACGGCCTCGGCCGCCAGGCGGGGAATATCGGTGGCGGAATGCTGGCCGGGCGCGAGGAAATAGGGCACCACGATCACCTCGTTGGCGCCGGCGCTGACGCAGCGATCGAACCCCAGGGCCACCGACGGGGCGGCGGCCTCCATGTGCGCCGCCACCACCGCGACGGCGGGCACGCGCCCGCGAAGCAGGTCAGCCACCCCCTCCACGACCGCGTTGGCCTCAGGGCGGGTACTGCCATGATCGATGAGCAGCAGCGCGCGCCTCTTCGTGTGCGGGGAGCCGGGACGGTTCACGGGAGACCTCCTTCACCGACCGGTCGATGTTGGCGCGGTTGTCCAGGAAGAGCCGGGCGACGCGCTCTCCCAGGTGACGCGAGAGAAGCGCGTAGGCCTCGGCGTGGCGCGCGCAGCCCTCCAGCACGCCGGAGGGGTTCACGCAGCGCTCGCGCAGTTCGCCGCGGTAGGCCGCGGCCCATCCCCGAGCCATCTCGGCCGTGACCTCGAAATGGAACTGCGTCCCCAGCACCCGCCCGCCGAGAAGGAATGCCTGGTGCTCGGTGGCTTCGGTGCTGGCCAGCGCCGTCGCCCCCTCCGGCAGCCCGAAGGCCTGGCCGTGCCAGTGGAAGGCCGACGCGGGCGACGGCAGGTCGCCCCAGAACGCGGCCGCGGCCGGCTCCCCCTTCCGCAGTTCCAGCGGCATCCAGCCGATCTCGGCGTGGCGGCCGGAAGCGACCCGCGCCCCCAGCGCCTCGGCCAGCAACTGCGCGCCCAGGCAGATGCCCACGCAGCCCATGCGGCGATCCAGCGCCTCGCGGATGAGCCGCTTCTCCGGCGCCATGAAGGGGAAGTCGCCCTCGTTGGCCACGTTCATCGGCCCGCCGAGAAGCAACAACCCGTCGAAGTTGGCCACCGTCTGAACCTGGTCGATGTCGCGCCACGCGTCCAACACCGTGAGTTCGATGTCGCGCTCGGCCAACGCGGCCTCCAACAGGCCGGGGCCTTCGATGTCAATGTGGCGAAACGCGAGAACGCGCATGGCGGAATGTCCGTTCACCTTGCCCCGCGCCCAGCCGCCCATCGCGGCCACCGCGCACCGAAGAAGCAGAGGCTGATAGTAGCCGGATCGCGCCTTCCGCGCCAGAGCCGGCCATGGGGTCCTGACAACTGACAACTGATTCCTGACAACGGACAACTGATTTTGGAGGTAATATGTTGGGGGGCGCCTGACACTGCCTTGGCACGCTCGCAGCCGGGCGTGGCGCGAATGGCCCACCGAAAATAGACTCCTGGGGAGAGAGGAACGGGAAGAAGGAACGCGAGAACACCAGACGGAGGCTATCACCATGAACGTCGTCTCTCGGTGGCTGATGGTGGCGGGCGGCGCGGCCGGGTTCGCTTTCGCGTTCGCGCCGGCGACCGTGAGCGCGCAGATTCCTCTTCCGAACCCGTGGGGCGCCGGCGGGGCGCAGCCGCAGCAGACGGCGACGACCGCCCAAGCGCCCGCCACGGCCACCGCGCCGAGCCAGGGCTGGGGGTTGCCCAACCCGCTGGCGGGATCGGGCGGCGCGCAGGTCGCCCCCGCGCCGGCGCAGGTCGGCGTGCCCTTGCCTCTGCCACTGCCTACGCCCGGTTTGCCGTTCGTCGGTGGCGGTTCTTCCGCCCCGCAGCCCCAGCCGGCGGCGGGGGTGGCCCCGCCTCCGAGGTTCGGGCAGACGCCGGTGATGGCGCCCGGGAGCGTGGCCGCGCCCGCGCCGCAGATGGGGGCGGGAGCGCCGCCGGTGTGGCCGGGGCAGGCGCCCGCGCCGGCCCTGCCCGTGGGAGCGCCGCCGCCGGGCGGGCCGCCGGCGGCGTGGTCGGGGCAAGCGCCGGTTCCCGCGCCGCCCGCGGCGGGCGGCGGGGCCGGGCAATCGTACATTCCGGTTCCGACCGCGCCGGGGTGGCAGCAGGGGAACAACGTGGTCGTTCCCCCGGCGGCGCAGTGGCCGGGGGCGAGCGCCCTGCCCCCGGGCAGCCAGGTTCCGCTGGCGCAGGCGGCGGGGCAGCACTTCGGCAACCAGGTGGGCGGGCCGGTGGCCGGGCAGGCGAGCGGGCAACTGGCCGGCAACCTGGCGCAGAACGGCTTCACCGTTCCCAGCCCGTCGAACGCTTTCGCGCTGCCGGCGGGCACGCTTCCGGCCGCCGGCGCGCTTGCCGGCGGCTACTACGCCGGCAACGGCGGGGCGGTGATGGGCCAGGCGGTGGGCACGGCGCTGCAGAACCAGGGGTGGCCGGCGAACCCGGTTCCCCAATCGCTCACGCTGCCGCCGGGCACGCTGCCAGCCGCCGGGCAGGCGGCGGGCGCGCAGTATGGGGGGCCGTGGGGCGGCGCGGCGGGGCAGCAGTTCGGCCAGCAGTTGCAGAGCCAGGGCGTCTTGCAGGGGCCGATCCCGATGGGGTCCATGCTTCCGGCCGGCGTGAACCCGAACGCGCCCTACCAGCAGGGGCTGGCTTGGGCCACGGATCCGCGCGGGCTGGCCGTGCCCTCAACGCTGGGGAACCTCCTGGGGCTTCCCGCGGGTGGCGGGCAGCCCGCGCCGGCGGCGACGACCACGGGGCCGTCGAGCGGGGGAGGCAAGTAGAGCCGAGGCCGGGGATATCCGAGGGCCATCAGACTGATCCAACCGATCCGTCCGGTAGTTCGCTCACCCCCCGCCCCCGGTCTCCGGGCCCATGAGTGGCCGTCGCAGGGACATGCCGGCGCGGGATCCCTATCGTCTCTCCTTTGGTCTGCCGCCCATCGGCGCCCTGGTTTGGGCGCTGTTCTCCATCGGCGTCGGCGTCGCGGCGGGCTGGAAGGCTTGGGAGGGGCTGGCCGGGCTGGAGGCTGGTCTCAACGTGACGCTGGTGGCCGCGGGCTGCGTCGGGATCGTCGCGGCGGTGGTGGCGGCGGCGCTGGTGATCGTCGTTCTGACGCCCCGGCGCGGCGCGCGCGTGGAAGTTGGCGGCGAGGCTGAGTTACGGCTGGGCGCGGCGCCGGGCGTGGCGCTGGTGGTGACCTCGGCCGATCCCTACGAGCGCGGCGTGCAGCAGGGGCGGCTGTTCGCCGCGGAGATCGTGTCCACGGCGCCGCGCGCGGTGCAATCGGCCTGTCGCCGCATGGCGCGGCTCTCCGTGCTGGCGCCGGTGGCGGCGCTCCTGCTCGACGCCGCCTGGGCGCTGGGCGTTGGGCGGCGGTCGCGCGCGGCGGCGCGGGAGATGGAGGGGCTGGCCGATGGCTCCGGCGCGCGCCTCTGTGACCTGCGGCGGCTGGACGCCTTGGTGGTCCGCACGGAATGGGCCGAGGGGGCGGAAGCCAAAGTATCATGGATGTTGCGGCGCGGCTGGCGCGATCGGCCGGTGCTGGTGGCCCACGCCACGAGCGATTCGCCGGGCGCCGCGCCGCTCGCGCCGCCCGGCGCGACGCCGAGGGCGCAGCCGTGTCCGGCCTTCGTGGTGACGTTGCGCGTGCCGGGGATGCCCTGGGGGGTGACCGCGCCGGAGGGGACAGACGCCATCGTGGCGCACCTGGAGGTCTACGGCGCGCCGCTGATCATCGACGCCGCCGCGGCGCTGGCGCGCGTCGGCCGGCGGGTCGAGCCGGCGCTGGCGCGCGATCCGGCTTCCGTGGCGCGGTGACCGCGTGTCGGGGCGCGGGGGACGGGCCGCCCAGCCCCACAAGGAAGACGGGAATGGCGCGGCGCGCGGCATCGTGGCCCAGCGCGCGGTTGGCGCGCTCCACGGCGGGCCAGGCGGCGGAGTAGAGGGGCAGGTCCAGGTCGCACATGGCGCCGGCTCGCGGCCCGAACGAGAGGCACGCCAGGGGCTTCACGTGGATGGGGAGGATGCAACGACCGTCGGCGGCCTGGAGCGGGCAATCGTACAACCGGCCGGGAGCGCCGTCGGCCAGGCCGAGGTCGGCCACGGCCCGCGCCGCGCGCGCGGCGATCTCCGCCCGCCGCGCCGCCGGCATCGCGCGCAGGTGACCCAGGAAATGCGCCGCCTCGACGGGCAAGACGCGCACCGAATTGAACTCCCGCGTGCAGCACTTGCCGCATCCGGCGCATGAGAGCACGTCGCGCGAAGCCTCCCGGGTGAAGCGGCGCGCCGCTTCCTTGGCGCGCCAGTGGCGACGCTCCGGACCGCGCGCCAGCGCCGCGATATCGGGCGCGGCCGGCAGCGCCACCGGGACTGGCGTCGAGACCGCCCGTGGCTGGCGGCCGCCGTCGGCGCTCCCCGCGGGGCGCGCGCCGGCGTCGCCGGGAGCGAAGGGCGCGACGGAGCGTGGGCGGTCGTTCATGGCGCGGCCTGACGCTCGCGGGCCTCGATGCGGGCCTCGATGACGCCGCGGCGGTGGCGGGGCGCGAGGTGTTCGGGACGCGGTTCGAACCGCGCGCCGGCGGGCTTCACCCACCGGAACTCGCGGACCGGGCGGCCGGCGTCGCGCGCCTTGCGCTCGTAGCGGGTGGTGACGCCGGCGTCCACGGGGTCCGAGAGCGGATCGCCCGGCGCGACGGGGTCACGCTCGTTCGCCGGGGGAACGACGCGCGCGCCGGCGTGACCCGGCAGGTCGCGCAGCACTTCGGCGATCCAGTCGGCGAGGCCGTCGTCGTCGGTGCGCGCCACCAGCGCGCCGCCGTCGCGGAGCGCGCGAAAGAATGCGGGCAGCGTGTTGGGGCGGATCAGCCGGCGCTTGGCGTGGCGTGTCTTGGGCCAGGGGTCGGGGAAGAAGAGCGTCACGCGATCCAGCGACCCCTCCGGCGCGCCCTCGCGCAGCACCTCTTCTCCGTCGGCGTTGAGGATCAGCGTGTTCGTCGTCCGCGCCCGGGCCTCGCGCTCCTTGAGCCGGTGATAGAGCGGCGCGACGTTCTCGACGGCGACGAAGAGCGTTCCCGGCAGCGCGGCCGCGCGGGCGAAGAGGAGGTCGCCGGCGCCGGCGCCGATCTCCATCTCGGCCCGCGCCGCGCG
>JACQVU010000322.1 GCA_016209585.1 Planctomycetota bacterium | reverse complement strand
TCGCGGCTCTTGCCCCACGAGGAGATGAACTCGGTGTTCGGCGTGAAGAGGCCGGCCATGGTGTCCAGCCGCAGGTAGGAAAGGTTCATCAGCCCGGCGGGGTTGGTGTTCAGCGCGTTGCCGGTGTCGGCCAGGGCGATGTCCGTGCCGCCGCGCGCCCCGGCCCGCGCGCCGGTGAAGGTCGGCTTCAGGCCGTTGGAGGCGAACGCCGCGCCGGCGGCCAGCAGCGCCACGGCCAGCGCCAGCGCCAGCGCCGCGGCGCCGGCCGCGAGAGGAAGGAGAGGTCGGAAACTAAAGCGCACGGGTGCCAGCCCCCGCCGCCCGGCCGGGAGCGTCCTTTTCAAAGCGAATGGCGCGGGGTAATATACACGCCGACTCGCCCGCTTGGCCTGATCCCTTTCCTCTCCCTCGTTCTCCCGCGCTCCGAGACTATTCCCATGAAGGTGCGCAAGATCCGCTGCGAGAAGAGCGTGGCCTGGATCCCCAACGAGTTCCTCACCTCGGTGGTGGGGAACTGCGACAAGGGCCATTTTGTGATAAAGCGCGAGTTCACGTTCAAGGGCACCTTCACCGACACCGGCGACTTCCTCATTGAGGGGGCCGAGAACATTCTGGTCCCCGGCGCGGAAGTGGCGGTGACGCAACTCGTCTGCTCCCGGTGCGGGCGGGGCGTGAAGGATATCGAGATCGACGAAACCGAACTGCTCCACACCCTCCGCTCGCGCGAGGTGGACATGCTCCGCCGCGCCCGCAAGGACGAACGCGAGGGCGAAAACCCCGCGGGCGCCCCGCCCCCGGTCCCGGGGGCCTGACAGCCCGCCGCTGGCGACACGGGGAGGCCCTCCCCGCTCATGGCAACCGTTCGCGGGCAACAGAAAACAGACAACTGAAAACCGCGCCCGGGGTCCTCGCGGCCAAGGGTCAGCGGTTCCATTTCCACGGCGACCTTGCGGAAACGAATCGCGTAGAATGTTCGTACGTTCGTCGTTTCCTTCGGCCTTGCCATGGTTCGCATCGGCGTCATCGTCCAGGGCATGCTCAGTTCGCCGCTGGCGGCGGACCCGATCCTCTTCGAGGACGTGGCCGGGAAGAGCGTGCTGTTCCGCACCTGCGAGGCCGCGCTGCGCCTTTTGCGGACGGCGGTCCCGGGGCATGACGTGACGTTCGTGCCGCTGCTGCTGGCGACTCCCCCCAACGCCGCGCGGCTGGGGAGCGGCTTCGCGGCCGTGCCGGCGGGCGTGAGCACGTTCGAGACCGGCGAGCGCAGCAGCGTCGGGCGCTATCGCGCGGCCTGCGAGCGCCATCACCTGGACCACTTCGTCCGGATCATCGGCAACAACGTCATCACCTCCGCTCGCCAGACCGCGCGGCTCGTGGGGCTGCACCTGTCCGAGGGCGCCGACTATTCCTACGGCATCGGCTACCCCCAGGGGGTGTTGCCGTCGGAGGTGGTGTCGGCCCGGGCGCTCTTCCACCCCGTCACGCTGGAGAAAGAAGCGCCCCACGCCGTCAACATCACGCAGTCGATCAAGGCGCAGGGCGACCTCTTTCCGCGGGCCGTGCTCCGCGCCCCGAAAGAGGTTTTCAACTACTGCGCGGTGAACTTCTCGGCCACCAGCCGCGAGACGCTGGCGACGCTGCGGCCCCTGGTGGAAAAGGGGGAACTGGACTTCACCGCCCCGCCCCCCTTCTTCAACGCGCCGGTGCACCTGACCTATTACATCTCGAACGAGGCCTGCAACCTGAACTGCGTCATGTGCCGGCTGGGAGAGTTGCGCGAGAAAGGCCATTGGCTCACGGCGGAGCAGTCGCGGGCGATCGTCGAGCAGTTCCCCACGCTCGGCAAGGTCACCATCGGCTCCGGCGAGCCGCTGCTCTCGCCGCACTTCGTGGCCATCATCGGGCAACTGGCGGCACGGGGGGCGGAGATCTACCTGATCAGCAACGGCTCGCTCATCTCCCGCAGGAACGTGGGGGCCATCGTCGGCAACGTGACCGAGATGCAACTCTCCATGGACGGCGCCACCCGGGAGACCTACGAGGCCGTCCGCGAGTGGGGCCGCTTCGATCGGCTGCTGGACTCCATCCGCCTGTTGCGGGAGACGCGCGGCGCGCACCCCGCGCCCCGGCTCAAGAAGGTGACGGCCTGGTTCGTGTACATGGAGCGCAACTACCGTGAAATGGCCGAGTTCGTGGCGCTCATGCACTCCCTCGGCGTCCGCGACGTCGCCTTCTCCAGTTGTTTCGTCAAGGACGGCCCGCCGTTCGACGTGAAGAAAATGGTCATCCAGGACTACCGCAACCTGGGCGCGGAGATCGAGCGCGCCCGCGCCCGCGGCCGCGAACTGGGAATGAACGTGTCGTACCTCTTCAGCGAGGGCGAGTGGCGTTGGGAAGACTGCGGCGCCTACCAGAAAACGCTCACCATCTCCCATACCGGCGAGGTCACCGCCTGCTGCATGCTCAAGGACGCTCACCCCATGGGCAATCTCCTCACCACCCATCTCATCGACCTCTGGAACTCCGACTCCTGGCGTGACTTCCGCTACGCCCTCTTCACCAACAAGCCCACCGACGTCTGCGCCCGCACCTGCGGCTTCCGCCTCTCGACCGTGAAAACCAACCTGCGGCTCCAGCAGGCGCTCACCGTGGCGGGGGCATCGTGAGCGGATCGGCCCCGACCTCATGCTCTGGCAGATGATCGCCATCGCGTTCGGCGCCATCCGCCGCCGCCTGCTGCGGTCGGCGCTGGTGGTGATCACGGTCGGCATCGGCATCGCGGCCGTGTTGACCACGGTGGCGCTCACCGACGGCCTGAAGAAACACGTGCAGCGCAACACGTCGAAAGCCGGCCGCGGGGTCTCAATCCTGCACAACGGCTTCGACGACCAGCCCACGGGGACGGGCGGCCCGGATCTCCCCGAGAACGGGCGCGCCGCCTCGCCCAAACCGTCCCGCCGCGACCACCGCCTCTGCTGGCGCGACATGGCCGACCTGGCCGCCGCCTTCCCGGTCATGGCTGACGCGGGCGGCTCCGAGGGGCGGCCGGTGCGCTTCCTGCCGACGGTGATCGACGCCGCCACCGCCGGCGAGGGCGAAGCGGCGATCCGCCACCAGACCTACGTGGTGTTCACGGTGCCGGACTACCAGCACACCGTGACCTACGGCGTCGCGGCGGGCCGGTTCCTCACGCCCGACGACCTCTCCGACGCGCGGCCGGTCTGCGTGCTCGACGGCGGCATGGCGCGCGAGATCTGGGGCGCCAAGGTGAACTTCGCCTGGTGCCTCGGCCGGACGGTGGAGGTGGGCGGCACGTCGGCCGCGCGGAGCGCCGGCAGCCGGTTGCGTCTTCTGGTGGTCGGGGTGATGGAGGAACCTTTCGTGTTGCGCGAGCAGTTCAAGAGCATGGACAGCTCCCGGTTCGGGCGCGGGGCCATCTTCTCGCGCCTCAACCTCTGCAACGTCTACGCGCCCTTTCCGCTGGCCGTGCCGGCGCTGGCGCCAGGCGAAGAAAGCGTGGCGTTGGCCGGCGTACGCGCGCCGCCCGACGGTCCGGCCGACGGGCTGGTGCTCTGGTATGGCGACGACGCTCCGGACGTGGCCATGGACGCGTACGAGAAACGGCTGAATGGCTGGACCAAGGCGCGCGGTCTGAAGACCTTCCTGCTCCCCCAGCGTTTCTGGCTGGACAAGGTGGGCGACACCGTGGCCAACGCCGACGTGGTGGGCGGGGTGATCTGGGTGGTGATCCTGCTGGTGGCGGTGGTCATGATCACCGTGATCAACCTGGTGGTGGTGCGCGAGCGGTACCGGGAAGTGGCCATCCGGCGCACCGAAGGGGCGCGGCGCTCCGACGTGGTGCTGCAATTCATGGTGGAGAGCGTGCTGCTGGCGCTGGCCGGCGGGGCGCTGGGGATCGCCGGCGGGGTGGTGGGCGCGCACCTGCTGTCGGACTGGGTGACCCACTGGCTTCCGGCCTTCACCCCGCGCAACTTCGTGCTGGCCGTGCTGCTCGCCATACTCATCGGCGTGCTGTCCACGGTGCTGCCGGCGTTCCGCGCCGGTTCCCTCGACCCGGTCAAGGTGCTCACCCGGCGATGAACGCAGGCGCTTTCCTCTGTTGTCTGCGGGAGGTGCGCAAGACCTACCGGATGGGGCCGACGGTGATCCGCGCGCTGGACGGGGTCACGCTCACGGTGCGCCGGGGCGAATACCTGGCGATCACGGGCGCGTCCGGCTCCGGCAAGTCGACCATGCTGCATGTGATGGGTCTCCTGGACCGGCCCGACTCCGGTTCGGTCTTCTACATGGATCAGGAGGTGCGGCGGTTGTCGGATCGGGCGCTGTCGGCGGTGCGGAACCGGGAGATCGGGTTCATTTTCCAGTCGTTCAACCTGCTCTGGGAACAGACCGCGCTGCACAACGTGATGCTGCCGCTGGTCTACGCGCGCGCGCGGGACCCCAAGGGACGCACCAGCCGCGCCCGGGCCAGGGAAGCGCTGGATCGCGTGGGCCTTGCCGATCGCCTGCGCCACCGGCCCAGCGAACTCTCCGGCGGCCAGCAGCAGCGGGTGGCCATCGCGCGGGCGCTGGTGAAGGAGCCCTCGCTGATCCTGGCTGACGAGCCGACCGGCAACCTCGACTCGGCGTCCGGCGCCGACGTGATGGCCATTTTCGACGACCTGGTGCGGCAGGGAATCACCGTGGCGATCATCACCCACGACACCGCCGTCGCCTCCCACGCCCGCCGGCGCATCGGGTTGCGGGACGGGCGGGTGATCGCCGACGTGGAGGGGTAGCGACGGTCAGTTCCGCGCCGCGGCCTCGCGCCGGGCGGGGTCGAGGTACTTGGTGAGCGTGACGACGTTGCCGACGTCGTTGTATTCGAGTCCGTCGCAGCACTTCAGCATGAGCATGATGCCAAGGCCGCCCATGGCCCCTTTGGCGTGCCGCTCGCGGGCCGCGGCCACGGCGTTGCCGTTCTTGCCGCGCACCACGTAACTGCGGTGATCGAAGCCGGCGCCGGCGTCGGTCACGGCGCAGGTGATCTTCTCGCGGTCGAGCAGGAAGAGCACTTCAATCATCTTGTCGCGGCGGTGCCGGTTGCCGTGCTGCCCGGCGTTGCCCACGGCCTCGCGGAAGGCGGCGCAGAGCGCCACCTGCCCTTCCTCGTCGAGTCCGGACTTCTCAAACAGTCGGGCCGCGAGTTCGTTGGCGCGGTCGATGTTGGTGTCTTCCGTCGGGAACTGCATCACCACTTCCTGCCGGAAGATGGTCTCTTCTTCCGAGGCCCGGGCCAACTCGGCCTCGGCCACCGAGAGCAGTTGCTTCACCTCGAAGGGTTGCACCACCTGTTCGTTGCCCGCGACGCGGAACTCTTCCGGCTGCTCGATGTTGACCCCCTTGGGATGCATGAGAATCAGGGGCACGAGCGAGGTGGCGATGGTGGTCTTGAGGTCTTCGACGAAGCGCTTGGCGCCTTCCACCGCCATGTCGAGGATCACGAGGTAGACCTTGCCGCCCTGGACGGCGCGACGCGACTCCTCCAGGCTGGTGGAGATCTGCACGTCCCACCCCGCGCGGCGGAAGTGGTACTCAATGGTCTCCACGAAGAAGTCCTTCACCGGCGCCACCACCAGGATGGAGGCGGTTTTCAACCGCTCGATCTCCTCTTTGAGCGTTTTAGAGGGCAGGAAGGCCACGGCCGCGCCGCCGCAGGCGGCCTTCACGGCGTCGGCCACGCCGAAGGAGATGCGGTTGCGCGCCGGGGCGATGGTGCGCCGGCCGGAGAGTTCGTCGCGCACGATGCGCGCCTTCTCCTCGACGATCTGCACCGAGAAGAAGTCGGCGATGAAAATCCGGTCGCCCTTGAGCAGTTTGATGCGCAGGAAGTCGAGCGCCTCGCGTTGCACGCCGGCCGCCTCCGACGCGCCGCCCCCCGCGCCGGCGGCCATCCTGGCCGCGAGGTCGTCGGAAGGGATCACCAGCGCCGACGCGCCCTCGGCCGCGGCGCCGCGCATCTTGGCGAGGCCCAGCATGGAGACGTCGGCTCCCTCGGCCAGCGCGGCCCTCATCGCGGAGAGCATGGCGTCAAACAACGCGCCGACCCGGTCAGCCGGCGCGCCCAGTTTCTCGGCCAGGGCCGAGACCACCTGCGGCTTGGAAATCGTCTCCGGGGCCATCGGCGATCCCCGAGCGGCGGACGGCGCATGGCGGGCGCCGCCCGTCAACTCAGTTCGCGCGCCTTGCGGCGCAAGTCCTCTTCGGTGATGAGGCCCTTCTCGATCATCAGGGGGATCAGGGCACGGCGCATCTCCCAGCCCGTGAGGTCCAGCCGCGCGTCCCCGGCCGGCACGGGCGGCGGTTCGGCGCCCACGTCTTTCTTGCGAAGCATCTGCGAGGACTTCGACCGGTCGAACAGCACCGCGAGCTTGCGCGAAATCTGCGCCCGGGGCGCCAGGTTCAGGTCCACCCGCTGGCCGGTGATGAACTGCACCTCTTCCAGAACCTCGTAGTCCGTCGGGTCCCACATCGCCACGGTGATCACGCCCCCATCGGTCGCCAGGGGAATGATGAAGTGTTTCTCCATGAAGTCCCGCGGGATGAGCGTCAGCACGGGGTCGGGCACGTCGACCGCCTCCAAGTCAACCAGGGGAATCTGCTGGTGGCGCGCCAGGATCTGGGTGAGTTCGTCGTCGGAGACGAACCCCAGTTTCGTGACGATGGTGCCCAACTTGCCGCCCAGCGACTTCTGGTAGTTGATCGCCGTGCGCAACTGCGACTCGTTCAACTTGCCGCTCTGAATCAGAATCTCTCCGAGCCGCAGCGACTCTTTCTCAGCCATGCGTCCCTCCCCGGCGTCCGCGGGAGCGGCCTCGCCCATCACTTCCCCGGAATGAGCGTCGGCTCCGCCTTCTTCAGGATCCACTGCTTGTCCGCGGACACCTTGGTCGCCTCCGGCCCCGTGGCTGGCCCGCCCTCCACGCTGGAGACCTTGATCGTGGGAGCGCTCCGGCCCTCGCCCATCGCGTTCCATGCCGTGCGGACGTGCGCCACCGACGTGTTCTCGAACACCTGGCAGACCACCAGTTGCACTTCCCCTTCGCTCCCGGCGTTCACCGTCCAGATCTCTCCCTCCTGCACCCCGTTGTTGGCGCCCTTGTTGAGCGTCACGTACCACACCTTCTCGTTGAAAAACGGCTCCCGGTTGGCTTCGGTGATGTCGTCCAGCCGCACGTCAACCGCCAAGGCGCCCTCCACCCCCTGCTTGGCATAGAGCGCCAGCACGTTGGCGCGGTTGTCGCGGTTCTCCGGCTTGACCTTCTCCGGGTACAGCCCCGCCCACTTCAGATCGTAGTAGGACCAGCCGCGATAGGTGGTGGCGTAGATGGCCACGGAGAGCGCCAGCGCCGCGCACCCCAGCAGCGCCGTCTCGAAGCCCGGCTTACGCCGCTTCTTGGGCGTCGCGGGCGCTTCGTCGTCCGGCGCGGCCTCCTCTTCTTCCGCGGCCTCCTCGCCTTCCGCGTCGGCCTCGGCGTCGGCCTCCGCCTGGTCGTCCATCTCGTCGGCCATGGGCCTTCTCGCTGTGGGAACTGGGGTCCGGGGGGATGGGGTCTTGACAACCGGCGATCAACAACCAACCGGCGGCGGCGAACGCCGCCGCCTCACTCCGACCCGCTCGCCAGCGCGTCGTCGCCCACCTCGATGCGCCGGATGGCGGTGTCCCAGACGATGGTGGCCGCGCAGGTGTTCGGGTAGACCCGCTCGACCTTGACGTTGGCCTTGAAGCGGTCGTCACGGTAGACGGCGAACTTCTGCCCGATGACCACCCGGTCGGTCTGACCCACCGACAGGATCACCAGCCCGACTTCCTCGTCCACGGCGTGCACCCGCGCCGCCAGTTTCCGGCCGATGCCGGTCGCCACCTTCTGGTCAATGTCGGGCGAGGCTGCCCGCAGCATCTGGATCTCGGACCGCGCCTCGTCCAGTTCGCGGCTCTTGACCCAGAAGGTGGATTGCAACTGGTCGTAGTCCTCCACCGCCTGGGCGTAACTCTTGCGCATCGTGGCGTTGGTGACGCGAACGGCGTCGCGCTCCCGCAACGCCTGGAGCCAGTACTTGAGCGTCTTCCGGTTCTCGTCGCTCAGCCGCGTCGCCGTCCCCTCGAAGTTGCTCACCGACGTCTGGATCCTCCCGACGTCAACCTGGGTCTTGGCGATGTCCTGCGACAGCGTCATGTACTGCGCCATCAGGTTCTGCGCGTGGTGGATGGCGATCTTCTTGGCCTCCACGTGCCGCGCGATCTGTTCCCGCACCGTGCGATCCACGTTGCTGTAGTGGCGCATCGCCGCCGTGTACTTCGCGGCCAGGTTGGACGCCTGGTCGTGGTAGGCCACCCGCGTGACCGCCTCCCGCAGGAAGCGATTCTTGTAGTTGTCCTCCATCGCCAGGTTGGTGGCCGAGACCCCCGTGTACACCAGCGACAACGCGAAGACCAACACCGCGAACACTTTGCCAAGGATGTTCATCTCCAGGCCTCCACCGCGCGGCCACGCTCGCCCGCGCTCGCAGCCGACGACGCCTCAAGGGGGTGACCCGACGCGGATCGCGTTCTCACCAGTACGAGGGGGGTAGCGCAGACACCCGGCCGCCGCTCCGCCAGGACGCGAGAGACAAGCCGCCCGATCTCCAGCGCTGACCGCCCATGATAGAACCGCCCCCGACAATGTCAAGACGCCCCCGGGCCGCGCTCCGGCGGTTCACGCAGCCAATCCAGATGGTCGGCCTCGGAGTCGATCAACTGCTGCAGCAACTTCCTGGCCCGCGGCGTTTTCAACTTCCCCATGTTCTCCTGGAAAAACCGGGTCGCGTGCTCCTCCATCTGGGCGATCACGGCCGGAAAACTTCCGTCCTTCACCTCCGTGAACATCTGAAGGTATTTCCGCAGCACGTCCGCCACCGTCAGCCCGCTCTCCACGCGGGAGTCGGCGCCGATGGTGAAGTCCGAGAGGTCGCCGCGCAGATCGGAGAACTGCGCCAGGATGAGCCGCACGTGCTCGCGCTCTCCGTCCCGCAGGTCCATTAATATGTACCGCAAGCGATCACTCTTGGCCGGCAGCAGCGCCAGCAACTGCTCGTAGACGTAGCAGTTGGCAGCCTCCAGCTTCAGCACCTCACGGATGATGTCGCGGTCGGCCATCGTGATGCCGGAGGAGGGATTTGAACCCTCACACCCTTTACGGGCGGGGGATTTTGAATCCCCTGCGTCTGCCGTTCCGCCACTCCGGCCCGGCGCCGCGCCGTCAGCCAGCCGGCGGGACTTCGCCGACGGGTCGTCAATCAGTATGCCACCGATTCCACCGGAAACAAGGCCAAAGGCGGACGCCAAACCCCCTCGCCGGGATCTCACTTCCCGCCCGCGCGCCGGGCGGGGTGCGCGCGGGTCTCGGTCTCGACGAAGCGCTCGTAGTCGGCTTCGGTGTCGACGCCGGGGGCGTCGTGGCGCGTGATGATGACCTGGATGTCGTAGCCATGCTCCAGGGCGCGGAGTTGCTCCAGTTTCTCGATCTCTTCCAGCGGCGTGCGGGGCAGGCGCGGGTACGAAAGAAGGAACTCGCGGCGAAAGATGTAGATGCCGGCATGTTTCAGGAAGCGGCCCTCGGTGTTTCCGGCGCGGTGGAAGGGAGCGGGCGCGCGGGTGAAGTAGAGCGCGCGGCCGTCCGGCGCGACCACGGCCTTCACCACGTTGGGGTTGGCGAGGGCCTCGGGGTCCGTCATTTCGCTGGCCAGCGTGCCCATCGGGAAGCGGTTGCCCGGCGTGGTGAAGGCGGCCACCAGGAGGTCGAGCGCCGCCGGGGAGATGCGCGGTTCGTCGCCCTGGACGTTGAGGATCACGTCGTCGGTGACGTGGAGGTCAACCACTTCGGCGATGCGGTCGGTGCCCGAAGCGTGGTCCGGAGAGGTCATGAAGGCCTCCGCCCCGGCGTCGCGCGCCGCCTTGAGAATGCCGATGTGGTCGGTGGCGACGATGACGCGGTTGACGCTCTTGGCCTTCAACACCGCCGCCACCGTGTGCGCCACGAGCGGCTTGCCGGTCTTGGCCAGCAGCATCTTGGCGGGCAGGCGCTGGGAGGCGAAACGCGCGGGGATGATGGCGACGACCATGGCGGTTGGTTGCGTGGCGCGACCAGGGAAGCGGTCAGCGACGGCGCCCGGCATCATACGGCAGGGTGATGACGAACCGGGTGCCCTTGCCTTTTTCCGAGTCGAAGGAGATGGCGCCGCCATGTTCGCGGCACACGATGGTCTTCACCAGGGGCAGCCCCAGGCCGGCGCCGCCGGACTTGGTGGAGTAGTAGACGTCGAAGAGGCGGTCGCGGGCCTCGTCGGCCACGCCGGCGCCGGTGTCGATGATCTGCACCTCGGCCGCGGCGGCGGCGGCCGCGCGGTTCACGGTGCGCACGAACAGGCCGCCGCCCTTCTCCATGGCCTGTTCGGCGTTGATGATCAGATTGGCGAACGCCTGCTTGAGGCGGTCGCGGTCCAGGTCCATTTCCGGGATCGTCGGGTCGAACAACTTCGTCACCGCGATCCCCTTGCTCGCCAGTCGCGGCTCGAAGAACCGCAGCGACTCTTCCACCACGTCGTTCAGGTCCTGCCGCGCGAACGCCGGCTGGTGGGCGTGGGTGAACCGCAGGAAGTCGGAGAGGATGGTCTCCAGCCGGTTGGCCTCGTTCTGGATGAGGCGAATGCGGTTGATGGTGCGGCTCTCCTTGGGGTTGGCCGGCGCGGCCCAGTCCTCGGCCAGCAACTGCAGGTTCATCGAGATCGTGCTGAGCGGGTTGCGGATCTCATGCGCCAGCCCCCGCGCCAGCAGGGAAAGGTCCGTGCGCGGGTCGTTCTCACCGGCTTTCTCCTGCACAGACACCATAGTTGCCTCCCCGCGGTGGGCCGCGCCATGCGCGATTCTGTCAACGGCGTCCGCCCGGCGCAAGGACCTCGCGTCAGGGGTCGGGGGTCAGG
>JACQVU010000313.1 GCA_016209585.1 Planctomycetota bacterium | reverse complement strand
GGGCGCGGGACTGGAAGCAGGTGCTCATGGCGCTGCACGAACGCACATTCACGCGCTCTGGCGCGACCGCATTTGGCGTCGTCCTCCTGCATTCAGGCGGTCGCTTCGACCAAGAAAGCACACGCGCACTCGTCGAGGACGCCGCCAAGCGACTTGGCGCGCATAAGACAGTCTGGCTGGTGGGTTGAGGGGATGGACACGCTATCATCCATCGATCGCTCCGCGCTCATGGCGAAAGTGCGCGGTCGGGGAAACGCCTCAACGGAGAAGATCGTGGCGAGATTGCTGCGCAAGCACGGAATCACGGGCTGGCGGCGGCATCCACGCCGCGTGCTTGGGTGCCCTGACTTCTACTTCGCGCGAGAGAAGGTGGCCGTCTTTGTAGATGGCTGTTTCTGGCACGCCTGTCCGCGATGCGGCCGGAAGCCAAAGAGCCGTCGGGTCTTCTGGAACGCCAAGATCGACGCGAACCGGCGTCGCGACAACCGGGTTCGCCGGAAACTTCGGGCAATTGGTATCCGCGTGGTACGACTATGGGAGCATGATCTGAGCACACCGACATGGACTCGACGGATTGTCGAGGTTCTGCGACCAAAGGCCCATCGGTGACGCCGGCAAGAACGCGCACGGTCACGGCGACCGACGCCGCGCTGGGCGTCGACCGCGATCTCGCCGTCGAGGTTCGCGCCGACGCGCCGCGCCAGGGGGTGTGCATCGAAGTGCCGTTCCCCGGCGCGATGGAGGTCGTTGACGGGTCGCTCTCCGGCGCGTGCGCGCACTTCGAGGCGCGCCCCGGTCTCGCGCTGATCTACGTTGACACGCTGTCGCCGGGGCGGAGCGAGTTCCGCTTCCGACTTCGGCCCCAATACTCCGGCGATTTCCTGGTTCTCCCGGCGCGGGCGTGGCTCATGTACGACCCGCACGTTTTCGGCTCCACCGCGCCGACGCGGCAGATCGTTGCTCCGCGGTAGGTAGTGGACCCGCGCGCCAGCGTCGAGACCCGCGGGCGTCCTTACCGGGGCGATCGTAGTTCCGCCGTCAGGCGGTGCGCCTCTCGCGAAGACCGTCGGACTTCGGTTCATTGGCACGCCGAAGAATGCTCTGGGCGCCTTCTTTTCGAGGGTCACCAAGGGTAACCGTTCACCCACCCGCCGGCCGCGGACAAGCATCCGCGGATGACACAGCGCGGCTTCGGCCGCAGCCAAACCGCGTCTAAACGCGAGTCCCGTCGAAACTGCTCGCGGGCGTTCAACACGGAGACACGGAGGCACGGAGGGCGCACGGAGAAAAGGATCGGGAATTGTCTTCTCCGTGAAACCTCCGTGTCTCCGTGTCTCCGTGGTTCATCCCGCGAACTTCCGCGCGGCCCGCGACGATTCTCGGGACTAGTAGTACAGAGAGCATCGAGAAGTCACAGCGAAATCCGTGACATTGCCTTCGACGATGATGCTATGGGTGGGTTCATCTTCCATGCGTCCGTCCTCTGGGGCCTCCGTGGCCTCGGTGGCAGGAACCCGCGCTGTAGTATTACCAGCCGGCAGCCGCGCCGCCGACGGGCGCGCTCATGGCTGGCCCTCCAGCATCTCCCGCACCTTGGCGAGAAGCGCGTCGGGGGTGAAGGGCTTGAGCAGGAAGGCGACGCGGTCGTCCTGGAGGCCGCGAACGCGGGCCAGCAAGGCTGGTTCGGCGTGTCCGGACGTGAACAGCACGCGGGTCTCCGGGTGAATGGCCCTCACTCGCTCCGCCGCCTCGATGCCGTGCATGCCGGCCATGACGATGTCGGTGACCAGCAGGTGGAGCGGCCCGGCCTGCGCGATGGCCTGGCGAACGGCCTCGGCGCCGCCAGACGCCTCCATCACCTGGAAGCCGGCCTCGCCCAGCACGCGGCGAACCAGCGGCCGCACGCGCTCGTCATCTTCCGCGACCAGCGCCGTGCGACCGGCCCCCAGCGCCGGTCGCGGCGGGAAGAGGGCCGCCCCGCCCATGCCTGGCCCCACGCCGGTGGGAACGAGGAAAGCCGGGAAGGCGGGAAGAGGGCCGGGCGCGGGGTCGGCTTCGGGGGTTGTCGCGGGCGGACCGCCGGCGCCGCCCGCTCCCGGCGCGGGAGGAAGCGCGGCGGCTGGGGCGCTGGGCTCGACCGGCGCCAGCGCACGTTTTTCTGGAAGGAGCGGAAACGGCGCGGGCGCGGCCGGGCGGGCGCGTGGCGCCAGCGGTTCGGCCGCGACCCGCGGCAGGTAGACCTTGAAGGTGGAGCCTTGACCGACCTCGCTGGCGACGGCGACGTGTCCACCACTCTGTTTGACGATGCCGTAGACGGTGGCGAGGCCGAGGCCGGTCCCCTTGGGGGCCTCCTTGGTGGTGAAGAAGGGTTCGAAGAGGCGCGCCTGCACGGCGGCGTCCATGCCGACGCCCGTGTCGGTGACCGCGAGCAGCACGAAATCGCCCGGTTCCACCGGAATGCCGCGCTGCAGCGAAGAGGCGTCCACGTGCGCGTTGCGGGCCTCGATGGTGAGCGCCCCGCCTTCCGGCATGGCGTCGCGGGCGTTGACCACCAGGTTCATCACCACCTGCTCGATCTGCCCACGGTCGGCGCGCACCGGCCAGAGGCCGGGGGTCACCTCGAGGCGCGCCCGCACGTCGTCGCCAACCAGGCGCAGCACCAGGCGCTCCATTCCGCGCAACAACTCGCCCAGGTCCAGCACCACCGGTTGCAGCACTTGCCGGCGACTGAACGCCAGCAACTGCCGCGTCAGGGTCGCCGCGCGCTCGCCGGCGGCGCCGATCTCCTCCAGCGCCGGGCGAGTGGCGTCGCCGGGTGGCAGGTTGGCGAGCGCCATGCTGGCGCAGCCGGATATCACGGTGAGAACGTTGTTGAAGTCGTGGGCGACGCCGCCGGCGAGCCGGCCGACGGCCTCCATTTTCTGGGACTGGAGGAGCATGGCCTCGGTGCGCGCCAGGTTCTCCTCGGCCTGTCTGCGGGCCGTGATGTTCTGGACGTGGAAGATGAAATGCACGGCGTTTCCCCGCTCGTCGCGCACCAGCGAAGCGCCCTGCGCGCCCCAGACCACGGCGCCGTCCTTGCGGATGAACCGCTTCTCGCACTGGAAGGCTCCGCACTCCCCGGCCAGCAGGCGGGCGGTTTCGGCGGCGTCGCGCGGCTGGTCCTCCGGGTGGGTGAAGGGGCGGACGTCCCGGGCCAGCAACTCGGCCTCGGTGTACCCAAGAAAGGCGCAGAACGCCGGGTTGATGGCCCGCAACGTTCCGGAGAGCGCGGCGACGCCGATGCCCATGGCCGAGTACTGGAAGGCGTGCTGGTAGTTGCGGGTGGACTCCCGCAGGCGCTCGTCGCGACGCTGGAGTTCAGCGGCCATGGTGTCGACCCCACGGGCCAGCCGGTCGAGTTCTCCGGAGCCGCCCGAAAGCCCGGTGCGCGCGGAGTAGTCGCCGGCGGTGATGCGCCGGACCACCTCCAGCAGCGCGCCGACGCGCCGCACGATCAGGCGATCGCCGAACACCCACGCCGCGCCGTAGGCCAGCGCCGCCGCGAGCGCCAGCCAGAGCAGGTCTCGAAGCAGCGCGCGGTTGGCGGCGGCGTACAACGCCTCGTACGGCTGGCCCAGAAGCAGCAGAAAGTCCACCGGCTCGCCGCCCGCCCGCAAGGTCGCGCGTGTCCAGCGGCAGGACACGCCGTCCGGCGCCGGCGCGTCGAAGACCTCGGCCCGCGCCGCCGCCGCCGCGCGCCAGAGGGCGCTGCCGCACACGTCGGCGCCGATCGGTTCCGACGAAGGGGAGAGCGAGACCAGCACTCGCCCCTCGCGGTCGAACGCCATCATCCGGGCGCCCTCGGGCCGGGGGGCGCGCTCCACGGCGCGGGTGAACGTGGTGAGTGCGACGGCGACGAAGACCACGCCGCGGAACTCGCCCGACGCCGCGTACACCGGCAGGCTGAAGCTCACGGTGGGAATTCCGGTCACCCTTCCAATCTGGAAGCCGCCGGTCGCGAACCGGCCCGAGTCTCGCGCGCGTTGAAACCAGAGGCGGTCGTGCGCCGGAACCGGCGCGGCCAACGGCAGCGCGCTCGCCCGCCCGACGCCTTCGGCGTCGGTCATGCCGACGTTGGCGAAGGCGGGGTTCTGGTCCAGGAGCGTGCGAAAGAGCGCGTCACAGCGGGTGATGTCCAGCGCCCGCGCCTCGGGGAGGCTGGCGAGAACCTGAAGCAACTGCCGGGCAGCGAGGACCACCGCCTCGTGCTCGACCAGGACCATGTCAAGCACCTTGCGCGCCTCAGCGTCGGCCGCGTCGGCGTCGGCGTGGCGGCGATCCACCACGTTGGCGATCAGCAGCCCAGCCGCGGGCGCGGTGGCCAGGAAGACGAGAAGGATGAGGCGGAAGCGAAGGCCCGATCCGAACCGCGACATGGGCGGCATCATAATCGGGACCCGCGCCGCGAACGACGCCGACCACGTTTTCCGGGTCGCGCTCAACGCCGAAGTTGGGGACTCTCGCCGACCGCGTGTCAGACTTCCAAGGTCGAAGGCTGAAGGCGGAAGGCGTGAGTGGCGGCTGGCGGACAAACTTTTTTTGTCGCGGTTGCACATCTGGAGTTCGTAGTGGGCGCACCGCGCGCCATTGCTGGGCGGACAAACTTTTTTTGTCGCGGTTGCACATGCCGGAACTCTCTGCGTTCCTCCGCGTCCTCCGCAGTGAAGGCTGACAACTTTTTTTGTCGCGGTCGCACATCTGAGCAAGGGACGAGGGGCGGGAGGCGAGGGACGACAAGCGGGGATCGCTACGGCTGGCGGGCGCTGACAACTTTTTTTGTCGCTCTTGCACATCTGAGCAATGGACGAGGGGCGAGGGAACGTGGGAGCGTGGGACGGCGCCTGCCCCACGCCCACGTTCTCACGTTCCCACGTTCTCATCTTCCTTCCTGTGCCATCTCCCCATCTCCCCATCTCCCCATCTCCCCATCTCCCCATCTCCCCATCTCCCCATCTCCCCATCTCCCTGTCTCCCCATCCCGTCCCCAGCCCCTCGCCATCGCGCCCGTCACCCATGCGTTGAAGAGACGTCTTTTCAGGAGGCGTGTGAACCGGGAATTTACGAAACCCCTTATCAGCCAACGACCAAGGGCGCGAAAACAAATCCGGATTTTGATTTGGGGGAGAGGTGACCGGCACGGCACCGGCCGGCAGGCTTGCACGGACGATCGCCAGCCGCCACAGACACCGGGAGCGTCACCGACCGAGCGGGGCGGCGCCGCGCGTGCCGCCCTGAATGGCGTTGGGTGAAGGTGAAGTAGCCCTACTTCCGCGATCCCAAGACCCGTCGAATGCGTTTAAGAAGCCCCGCGATCTCCGGAGAGGACTTGAGCAGCGCGGAGAAGTTGCTGAGGGTCGCGTCCATCAACGACCCGCGCCCCCCGCCGGGCGCTCTTTCGTCGCCCCATTTCAAGAGAAAGGGACCGAACACGGCTTCCTTCAGTTTCGGATGCGCGCGGACCTCCTTCCATTTGATTGCGAGTCGCTTCTGGTGTCCCGCCAGCAGCCATGCCTCGACTTCCGGCTGCGCGCCGCAGGCGAGAAACGGTGGGCGGCGCGGCAGACCGCGCATGTGGCGTTCAAGCGCATCGAGTTTGGCGGGCGTGCCGCGATCCGCGTCCGGAAGAAACAACCAGAGGTCGAAGTGCGTGTAGTTCGCGGCGAGCTCGCCTTTCTTCAGCGCGGCGACAACGGCGTCGTAACCGTTCCACTGAGAGCGCGGAAGCACATTCACTTCGGCCTTGGGCTTGCCCGCCTTGATCATCAGCCGCTTCACGAGCGGCTTGAGGATGTAGCCGTTGTAGGTCGGGTCTTCGGGAATGACGAGCACGCGGAAACTCATGGCGCAGTTGCGAACCAGTCTTCAACGAGCAGATCGCTAAGCGCCGCGCGCGGCGGCTTGGGGTTCGACTTCAGATAGTCCGCCAGCGTCCTGACGCGGGTTTCGCCGGTGTCGCCCACGCGGGTGAATACGAACAGGTGGTCATGCTCCTCCTTCATCAGCCAATCGGCGACGACGGGCGAGTGCGTGGTGGCGAACACCTGGCTTCCCTTGGGCCGCGAATGGGCGCGGAGCAGTTCGACGACCAGGCGCAACCGGCTGGGGTGAATGCTCTGCTCAATCTCTTCGACGCAGAGAACCGACGGCGGTTCGGGCTGATAAAGAGCCGCGGCCAGGGCGGCGAAACGGAGGGTGCCGTCGGACAGGACGGGCGCGGGGTACTTAACGCCGTTTTCCTTGAGATAGAACATCGGCTCATTGACGGCGCCGGCCAGCGTGCCGAAATCGTCAATCTGTTCCGGCCGGAGCTCCTTGAGCCAGGCGAGGAACGAGCTCCGGTCCTTCGGTGATTGACCGAGGGTCTCAATCAACGCCGCGAAATCCTCGCCGGTCGCGCCGAGCCTCTCCGCGTTCTTGCGAGGCGAGTAGGCGCGTAGTATCGGAGGTTGGGGATTCAGGAATTGAAGATCGCGGAGTGACTGAGAGAAATACGAAGCCGCGGTCGAGGAACTTTCCGGCCACCGGAAGTGGCCGGCCGCGATTTGCGCGAGGATCGGTTTGGTATCGGCGAAGCCAAGGTCGCGCGCGTGGTAGCGCCCGGAAGGAATCTTCCCGCCCTTAATGTCCTCCAAGTCCCTCCTGAACCGAGCCTTTTCGATCGGACTGAGATTTTGGCCAAACCTGGCGCGGTCCAGCGGAGAGATATCCCGCCAGGACGGCGCATCCACGATCACCGCTCCCTTGCCACGAACGAGTGTTTCGCGCTTCGCGGTGAAGATAGGCTTCCCGGTTCGCAGAGACTCGGATTCCAGCCGCCATTCATTCGGCTCAAGCGAAATCGCGTATATCCACGACGCGTGGTCTTCTTCAGTGAGCCTCCCTTGCATCTCCAGTGACATGCATTCGTCCGACCTCGCCGCTCGACACATCGCCTGACTGCTCCCTCCCCGAATCGGCTCCCATACGTCGTTCGCCGCGCCTTTCGGCTTCCCGTCGAGGATCTCGCGAAAGCTGAACCCGTATCCAATTCCCTGCAGCACCCGCAGCGCGTCGAGAAAGTTGGACTTGCCGCTCGCGTTGGCGCCGATGAGCAGGTTGAGCCGGCCAAGCCGCAGGTCGACGTCACGAAGGCTCTTGAAGTTCTTGATGCGAAGTCGCTCGATCATGCCAACCACGCTTTCCCCGCCCTCCCCGTTCCCCAACGCGAACGCGGACGCCCTCTCACTTGTTTTCGCCGGGCGACGCCTTGCCGTCACCCGGTGACGCTTTGCCGTCACCCGGTGGCACCGGCTTCTCGGCCGCTGCGGCGGGAACCTTGCCCCCAGCCTGGGTGATCTCGGGGCCTTTGACGGGGTCCTTCGCGACCGGGAACTTCACCGGCGGAGTGGAGCGCCGGAGGAACTGCAGGGCGAGGCAGGTGTTCACCAGGCGCTCCTCCTGCTTCTTCGACCCCCACCCGCCTTCCTGGTCCTGGAGGCGAAGGAGTTCGCGCGCGCCGACGCCGTACCAGTCGCACCCGCCCAGGGTATCGAGGCCGGCGATGACGCCCACGCGCTCAATGGCGTACAAATAGTAGTACCAGAAGTGCTCCGCGCCGTGGCCCACGAGGTCCAGTTGCTTCGCGTCGGCGCTGTTGATCTTGATGTCGCCGATGAAACCCTTGGTCTGGAAGTCGTCCCAGGTGAGGAAACGATTCTCGTCGCGCGAAAGGTAGGCGATGCCGCGCACGATGGCAGCCATCACCTGGGGATCCTTCTTCTCGGAGTAGCCTTGGCAGATCACCAGCGTGGCCACGTTGGCTGCGGCCACCGTGGGATAGGGCGTTGAAAAGCGCCCCTGCCCCGCCGCCCCCTGGCCGGCCGCCTTCTTGCCGGCCTGCGGGTTGAACAGCCAGTTCTTCTTGTCGCGCGGGTCCACGTAGGGCCAGCCGCCCTCTTCCGCTTGCGTGCGCAGAAGCGTCTGTTCCAGCAGGCGGAAGGCGCGGGCGTCGACGGCCACGCCCGACTGCATGGCGCAGTGCAGCGCCAGCACGGCGTACTGCGTCACCAGGAAGTTCCGCGCGCTGCCGGTGTCGGCCTTCGGCCAGCCGGGGGTGCAGTCGACCAGCAGCCAAGTGGGGGCGGCGGCGGTGGCGCGTTTGTCGGCGGCCGGACCGGAGCCGGCTGGGTTTGGACCATTGGCTGGCGCGCCCTTGATGTCGGCGGTGCCGCCGTGGGTGAGGTGGAGGTATTTGGGTCCCGGCTTGGGCGAGGTTGGAAACTGGTTGGGCCAGGAGGAGTGGAAGGGCTGCGGGTTGGCGCCCTTGGGGCGGGCTTCGTAGTCCCAGTCGCCGTCGTCCATCTGCTGGTCGAGCAGGAACCAGGCCAGTTGCGCCTGCGAAAGGCGGTTCTCCGGCTCAGCCACATGTTTGAGCATGAGCAGCACGGCGTTGGTGAGGGAGGGGGCGAAGCCGTTGAGGTTGCCTTTCATCGTCTTCTGGTAGGCCTCCTGGAACTTGGGGCTTTTCGCGCCGCCGCAGGAGGCGATGGTGTAGAGGATGAAAAGGTCTTCCTCGACGGCGGTCCAGGTGTTGACGTACTTGCCGCGCTTGTCCCAGGTGTTAAGCAGGTACTGCGCGCCGCGATCGATGGCGGCGTTCACCGCTTTCTTCTCGTCGTCGGTGAGCGGGCCGTTTTTCGGCCCGTTGTTCGCGGCCGGCGCGGGGGCCGCGCCTGCCCCCGGTGCCGCGGCCTGAGCGTGGAGCCGCCCGGCGGCCAGAAGGAGCGCGAACAGGACGACCACGAAACGCTTGAACCCGTGCGACAAGGGAGCCTCCGCCAATGATGTTTCGGTAGTGTACACCGGATCACCGTGCCTCCGGCCAAACCAATCAGGAACGGGCGGGGGCGCGCGACCACGAGCGCGAAGTGAAGGCTCTGGCCCTCAGCTCACCCGCCGAAGCCCGTCGACAATTGGCGCGCGGACCGCGAGCCACGCCGGCCCCACGCCGGCCACCAGACCGATCCCCACCGCCGCGGCTGCGGAGAGCAGGATCGTTTCCATTCGCATGCTGGCGCCCGGCATGAACATATCGAACAGACCGGAACCGGCCACCCAGACGCTGGCGCCAAGGCCGCACAACCCGCCCAGCGTGCTCACCAGCAGCGCCTCGGCGACCAGCACGGTGAGGATACGTGCGGAGGAGAAGCCCAGCGTTTTCAGCACGGCCACTTCGCGCACCCGCTCGCGCATGACCATGGCGAGCGAGTTGCCGCAAATGAGCACCAGGAAGATGATGATCACCGTACCCACGAACCGCGCGATGCCGGGGACGTCGCCCCACATGGAAATGAAACTGCGGATGAACGCCGCCTCCGGCTCCGACTTGGTGGGGAAATCGTGGTCGGCGAACTTGCCGTCGATGGCCTCGATCACCGCCGGAACCTGGTCGAGCGTCTCCACCCCCACCCGGTAGGTGCCCACGGTGTCGTAGCGGTGACCGGTCTTCTTCAGGAACCCCTCCTGCAGCGCCTTGATGTTGTACAAAAGCATCCCCTCGTCATCCGTCTTGGTCGACGTGTAGATGCACCGCAGCGTGAGGTCCAGGTCCACCGGCCACAACCGGCGCCCCAGGTAAATCCGGTCGCCCACCCGCCACCCGCAGCGGTCAGCCAGCGCCTTGCCGGCCGCGCAGCCGGTGAGGTCGCGCTGGAACTCGGCCAGTTGGCCGGGGTCGGTGGTCACGCCCGCGAAGCCGTCGAAGACGTCGTTCGGGTCGGTGCCGAACTGGGGGAAGTAGATGGAAGGGTCTTTGTAGGCGCCCTCGGTCCACATCATCGGCGCGCAAGTGGCGACGCCAGGGATCGCCTGGATCTGCTCCTCATACTTCTCCGGCACCGGGAACATGAGCGAGATCTTGTGCCGCACCCAGATGACGGGCGCTTTCTCCAGTTCCTCGGCGCCGGCGGTGAGCAGATCAATGAAGGTGAACACCAGGCCGAACACGAACATCGCGATGCACACGGCCGCGAAGGTGAGAATCGCCCGCAAGGGTTTGCGCAGCGCGTTCCGGCGGATCAGTTTCAGGTGGCTCATGGGCGCCCTACCGTTCCGACGCCAACCGCCCCTTGTCGAGGCGATAGACGCGACCGGCCACCTCGGCCGCGTGGGGGTCGTGGGTGACCATGAGAATGGTCTTGCCGAACTCCTGGTTGAGCCGGCGCAAAAGCGTGAGGACTTCGGCGGCTGACTCGGCGTCGAGGTCGCCGGTCGGCTCATCGGCCACCACGATGGTGGGGTCGGTGACGATGGCGCGGGCGATGGCCACGCGCTGCTCCTGCCCGCCGGACAACTGGCGCGGATAGTGGCCGGCGCGGTCTGACAGCCCCACCACCTCCAGCGCCGTCCGCACGTGTTCCGCGCGCTGCTTGCGGTTCAGGTGGGTCAGAAGAAGCGGCAGTTCGACGTTGTCGGCCGCCGTCAGCACGGGAATCAGGTTGTACAACTGGACGATGAACCCCACGTGCGCCGCCCGCCACGCCGCCAGCGCCCGCGGCCGCAGCGCGGCCAGGATCTCGCCGGCCACGCTCACCGCGCCGGCGGAGGGCACGTCCAGCCCCCCCACCAGGTTGAGCAGCGTGGTCTTGCCGCTGCCGGACGGTCCCATGAAGGCGGCGAACACCCCGCGCGGCAGCGAGAGGTCCAGGCCGCGCAGCACGGAGATCTCCACCGGCCCGCGGTGGTAGACCTTGGAGACGCCGCGGACCTCGACGATGGGCGGCGCGTCCCCGGTCTGGGATGGCGAGGAGGGAACGGAGGCGTTGGGAGTCATGGTGTTGGTGGCGACGGCTCGCTCTCCCGGCGTTCGTGTTCGGCCCACACGCGCGCGCCGGGGGGCACGTTGGTGGTGATCCAGCAGTTGCCGCCGACGATGGCGCCGCGGCCGATGACCACGTCGCCGAGGATGGTGGCGTTGGCGTAGACGATCACGTCGTCTTCGAGGGTGGGGTGGCGCTTGACGCCGCGGCGCGCGCCGGCGCCGGCCGCGGAACTGGGCGCCCCCAGCGTCACCCCCTGGTGCAGGCGCACGCCGGCGCCGATGACCGTGGTCTCCCCCACCACCAGGCCCGTGCCGTGGTCGATGAACAACCGCGCGCCCAGCGCCGCGCCGGGGTGCAGGTCGATGCCGGTGCGCGAGTGGACGTGCTCGGTGAGCAGGCGGGCGGTGAGCGGCGCGCCCTCCGTCCAGAGCGCGTGCGCCAGCCGCTGGGCGATCAGCGCCAGGAAACCGGGGTAACAGAGCGCCACCTCCGCCGCGGAACGGGCCGCGGGGTCCGCCGCGAGCGCGGCGGCGAGGTCGCCGTCGAGCAACTCGCGCAGCGCGGGGAGGCGGGTCAGCAGCGCCAGGATGGTCTTTTCGACGGGAGCGGCGCAGGCCGGGCAATCGCGGGGATCGCCGGCGTCGCCGCCGCAGGAGGCGTGACGTTCGCGGGCCACGATGGCGCGCAGGCGCTCGGCGAAGGCGGCCAGTTCCCGCGAGGTCGCCGCCGCGCGGCCGTAGGCCTCGGGGAGAAGCAGCCCGCGGGTATCCTCCAGCAGGCTGGCGGCGTCGGCGCTGGTGGGCAAAGGGCGCGAGGGAATGCCGGCGACCGGCCGCGCCGCCTGCAGCCCCTCCAGCGCGGCGTCGAAGGCGCGCGCCGCCCGCAGGTCCACGCCCACCGGGTCGCCGGCGCGGATGCCGAGCGCGTCCGCTTCATCCTTGGGGGTTTCCACGGTCACCGCCTCCCCGCCCGGCAACGCCACGGAGAGCCGCACCACGCCGCCGACGCGCCGCAGGGTCCGCACCCGGCCGACCACGCCGGTCTCGTCGCGGTCGGGGCGGGCCAGGCGCACGTCATGGGGCCGGACGAACGACCGCCCGTCGAGCACGTTAGCCTCGCCCAGGAACGAGGCCACGGCCGGCGTCGCCGGGTGGTCGTACACGTCGTGGGGCGCCCCGGCTTGCGCCACCTGACCGGCCAACATCATGACAACATGCCCGGCCAGTTCAAGGGCCTCGCCCTGGTCGTGGGTCACCAGCAGCGTCGTCACGCCGGTCTTGGCGTGCAGGGCGTGGAGCCACTCGCGCAGTTCGCGCCGGACGGAGGCGTCGAGCGCGCCGAACGGCTCGTCGAGCAGCAGCAGCCGCGGGCGCACGGCCAGCGCGCGGGCGAAGGCCACCCGCTGGCGCTCGCCGCCGGAGAGTTCCGGGGGCCGGCGATGGGCCAGGCCGTCGAGACGCACCAGCGCGAGCAACTCGTTGACCCGCGCCGCGGTCTCCTCCCGCCGGGCGCCGCGCACGGCCAGGCCGAAGCCGACGTTCCGCCGGACGCTCATGTGGTCGAACAGCGCGTAGTGCTGGAAGACCAGCCCCACGCCCCGCGCTCGCGCCGGCGCGGCGGTGACGTCTTCGCCGTCGATCTCCACCGTTCCGGCGTCGGCCGTCTCCAGCCCGGCGATGATCCGCAGGATGGTGGACTTCCCGGCGCCGGACGGCCCCAGGAGCGCCGTGATGGCGCCATGCGGCGCGTCGAACGACACGTCCGCCACCGCGGGCGCGCTGCCCGCCGCGAACCGCTTGGTGAGACCACGCACGGCGACGCTCATGGCGACCGCGCCCTCCACTCGATGGTCTTCCGGACGGCCAGCGTGAGCAGCGCCAGCACCGCCAGCAGCGAGGCCACCGCGAACGCGGCCGGCGCATGATAATCGTTGTACAGGTTCTCCACCTGCAAGGGCATCGTGCTGGTCTCCCCCCGCACGTGCCCCGAGATCACCGAGACCGCCCCGAACTCCCCCATCGCCCGCGCGTTACACAGAATGATTCCGTAGATCAATCCCCACCGCGCCTTCGGCAGCGTGACCCGGACAAAGGTCTGCCAGCCGCTCGCGCCCAGGGTGAGCGCGGCTTCCTCCTCCGCGCTTCCCTGCGCCTGCATCACCGTGAGCACCTCCCGCGCCACGAACGGGAAGGTGACGAAGATCGTCGCCAGGATGATGCCCGGCAGGGCGAACACCACGCGCACGCCGTGATCCAGAAGCCACGGCCCCAGCCACCCCTGGCGACCGAAGAGCAACACCAGCATCAGCCCCGCGACCACCGGCGACACGGCGAACGGCAGATCGATGAGCGTGAGCAGCGCCTGCCTCCCGCGAAACTCGAACCGCGCGATAAGCCACGCCGCCGCCACCCCGAACACGGTGTTGATCGGCACCGTGATCGCCGCCACCAGCAGCGTGAGGCGGATGGCCGCGGTGGTGTCCGGATGGCTGATCGCCGCCCAGAACGCCCCGAACCCCGGCCGCAGCGCGGCCACGAACACGAACGCCAGCGGCAGCGCCAGAAACAGCGACACCACGGCCGCCGCCAGGCCAATGAGCCCGCGCCGCGCCCAGGGCCGATCGCCGGTGGCGACGCCACACCGGGTCGCGGGGGTCGGCGTGAGGCGAGTCATGGCCGCCGTCACCTCCTCCCCGCGCCGCGGCGATCGCCCCACCGCTGCAACATGTTAATGCCGAGCAGCAGAGCGAACGACACGCCCAGCATCACCGTTCCCAGGGCCGCGGCCCCGGCGGTGTCGTACTCCTCCAACCGGGTCACGATGAGGAACGGCGTGATCTCGGTCTTACCGGGCATGTTGCCCGAGATGAAAACCACGGAACCGTACTCGCCCACGGCCCGCGCGAACGCCAGCGTGAACCCGGTGACCAGCGCCGGCAGGATCGCCGGGAAGACCACCCGCGCGAAGGTCTGCCCCGGGCTCGCGCCCAGAACCGCCGCAGCCTCCTCCATTCGTGGGTCCAGGTCCTCGATCACCGGCTGGACGGCGCGCACCACGAACGGGAAGCCCACGAACGTGAGCGCCAGCGTCACCCCCGCGCGGGTGAAGGCCACGGGAAGGCCAAGCGGCTCAATGAAGCGCCCCACCCAACCGTCGCCGGAGTAGAGCGCCGTGAGCGTCAGCCCAGCCACGGCCGTGGGCAGCGCGAAGGGCAGGTCCACCAGCGCGTCCATGAGCGCCCGACCGGGAAAGCGGTAGCGCGCCAGGACCCAGGCGACCAGCAACCCCAGCGCCACGTTCAGCGCCGCCGCCACCAGGGAGGCGCCGAAAGTGAGCCGATAGGAGGCCAGCGCGCGGGGCGAAGTGGCCGCGTTCCAGAACGCCGGGCCGTCCAGCGACAACGTTTGCAGCACGAGACCCGCCAGCGGCAGCACCACCACCACGCCGACGGCGAAGCCGGTGAGCGCCATGGTGGGCGCGAAACCGGGAAGCACGCGGCGCGCCGGCACGGCTACCGCTCCCCCTGGGTGATCCGGTCGAACGTTCCGCCCTCGCCAAAGTGGAGCCTCTGCGCGGCGGCCCAGCCGCCGAACTGGTCGTCGACCGTGAACCGTTCGATGTCGGGAAAGCCCCCCGGATGCGCGGCCTCGGCCTCTTTCGACCGGGGACGATAGTGGTGCTTCGCGGCGATCCGCTGGCCGTCGTCGGAATAGAGAAACTCCAGGTAGGCCCGCGCGACCGCCTCCGTGCCGTGTCGCTTGGCGTATTCATCGACCACGGCCACGGGCGGCTCGGCAAGGATGCTGCGCGGCGGGGCGATGATCTCGAAGCGATCCGCGCCCACCTCCCGCGCCAGCAGCCAGGCCTCGCTCTCACAAGCCAGCAGCACGTCGCCGACGCCCCGTTCGGCGAAGGTGGTGGTGGAGCCGCGCGCCCCGGAGTCGAGGACCGGCGCGTTGCGGTAGATGGCCGCCACCATCTCTCGTGCCGCGGCTTCGCCGTCGCCGTTCGCGCCGCGCGCCGCGCCCCACGCGGCCAGGTAGTTCCAGCGCCCGCCGCCGGAGGTCTTGGGGTTGGGCGTGACCACCACCACGCCGGGGCGCGCCAGATCGGGCCAGTCGCGGATCGCCTTGGGGTTTCCCCGCCGCACGACGAAGACCGTGGTCGACGTGTACGGGACGCTCCCGTGCGGCAGGCGGGTCCGCCAGTCGGTGGCCAGCAACCCGGCGCGGGCGATGGCGTCGATGTCGTACGCCAGCGCCAACGTCACCACGTCGGCCTCCAGCCCGTCGATCACCGCGCGCGCCTGCTTGCTGGAGCCTCCGTGCGAGCGCCGCACCTCCACCCGCTGCCCCGTCTTCGCCCGCCAGGCGAGCGCGAACGCGGCGTTGACTTCCTCATACAGTTCCCGGGTCGTGTCGTACGAGACGTTGAGCAACCTCACCGTCGCGCCGCCGCGCGCCCCTGCCGATCCAGCGTCGTCGCTGTCGCACCCGCACCCCGCGCCGGACACCGTCAGCAGCGACAGCAGCCCCGGCAAAAAAAAGAAAAGTCGGGCTGTGGTCGTCATCGCCGCCGCTGGCCGACAGCGTGGGATGATCTTGGAACGACACAAGCCACGCCGGCGGAGAGGGGTTTCTAGCAGACCCCCGACCACCCGTCAAAACATTCGCCTCGGGAACAGCGGTGGCCTCTCGCTGGAGCGAACGCGGGAAAGCAGGATGTCGAGACCGGCAAGCGTGGGGCGCTACAAGTTGATACCCTCGCGCGCTACGCCGACGCCGTCGGCAAGCGGCTGGAGTTGTCCCTCGTGGACCAGCCGGCGTCCGCCGCCCGTGGTCGGGGGTCGGCGATCGGAGTCTGTTCTTGAGAAATCGTTTCGCTCCGCGCGACGTTCCATTTACAATGCGGCGCCGCGCCGGTTGGTCCGGCGCGCGGGAGTGGTGGGACAGGGGATACAAGGAGACAACGTGATGGCTGCGAAGAAATCAGGTTCGAGCCGGTGCGGTGGCAAGATGTCCGACTGCGCCGGCAAGCCCGCGAAGAAGGCCAAGAAGACGACGAAGAAGGCGAAGAAGAAGTAACCCGCCGTGCCCCGTAAGGCCGCCGGCGTCGACCTGATTGCCACGCCGCTCGCGCCCGCCGCCATTGGCCCCTATTCGCAGGCGGCGCGGGCGGGGGGCATGGTCTTCTGCTCCGGTCAGATCGCGCTGGACCCGGCCACCGGGCAGGTGGCGGCGGGAGGCGTTGGAGAGCAGACGCGGCGAACGCTCGCCAACCTCCGGGTGGTGCTGGAGGCGGCGGGGGCGTCGATCTCCACCGTGGTGAAGACCACGGTCTATCTGAAGGACATGAACGCCTTCGGCGAGATGAACAAGGTGTACGAGGAGGCGTTCGGCGCCCATCGGCCGGCGCGCGCCACGGTGGAGGTGGCGCGGTTGCCACGCGACGTTCTGGTGGAGATTGACGCCATCGCCGCGGTGGACGGTTGACGACCGACGTGCGCCGTTCGACCGGCGGGAGCGCGCCGGCGGCGGTCAGGATTCCGCCCGTTCCCCGTTCATATCCGTGGTGAGCGCCGCGACGATGGCGGCGGCGGCGCGGCGGGGGTCTTCCGCCTCCAGGATGGCCCGCGACACCGCCGCGCCGACCAAGGCGGCGGACGCGGCCCGCGCGGCCGCGCGCACTTGCCCCGCGTTCTGGGGCGTGATGCCGCCAATGGCCAGGATCGGCTTGTCCAGCCCCAGGCGGGCGATCTCGGTGAGCAACGCCGGACCGCGCGGGGGCACGTCGGGCCGGGTGGCCGAGGCGAACATCGGCCCCACGCCCAGGTAGTCCGCCCCCGCCTCAGCCGCGGCCCGGGCTTCGCCGGCGGAGTGGGTGGACGCGCCGATCAGGAAGCGGTCGCCGGCCAGGCGGCGCGCCGCGTCCACCGGGAGGTCAGTCTGGCCGAGGTGGACGCCGTCCGCCCCCGACGCCAGCGCGATGTCGAGGCGGTCGTTCACGATGAAGAGCGCCCCGGCCGCGGTGGTGAGCGCGCGCAGTCCGCGGGCGCGTGTGAGCAGGTCGCGATCCGGCGCCCCTTTCTCCCGCAACTGGATCATGCCCGCGCCGCTGGCCAGCGCCTCCCGCGCCGTCCGCTCCGGGTCGTGGCGGCAGAGGGCGGAGGTGAGCAGCAGGCAGAGCCGCACCGCGCCCAGCCGCTTGAGCAGCGGGGCGCGCACCTCGGACGCGGTCTCCAGTTCGTAAGCCGCGTAGCGCAGCGCCTTGAACTGCTGGCCCGCGGCCTGCGTGAACAACTTGCCGTACTCTTCAAGGGCGCGCAGGGCTTCCTGCAGCCGTTTCAGCGAGGCGACGCGCACGTCGCGGGCGTCCGCCCGCCGCGACTCGGAGGCGGTGGCGTCGGCGGCGCCCACGTCGCGCCCGGCGTCGCGCGCCGCCGCCAGCGCCTCCGACGACACCCCCAGCGCCTGCTCGGCCGCGGCCAGGCGGTGGCGCAGGTCTTTCACCCGGCGCGAGAGGTCGCCCTCGTCGGCGAGGAAGCGAAAGGACTCCTCGATCACCCGCAGCGCCTCGCGGGCACGGTTGAGATTGGCGTCGATGATGCGAAGCAGCGAGCGGTCCATGGGCAAGAGCGGCGGCGCCCGGCGCGAGGTTCCGTCCGGGAAGAACGATACTCCGTCAATCGCGCCAGTCCGCGATGAAGACGTTGGTCTCGCGCGTTCCCGGGCGGTGGCGCCGGTTGGACTGCCAGACGAGGCGGCGGCCATCGTGCGAGAAGACCGGAAAGCCGTCGAAGCCGTCGTAGGTGGTGATGCGCGCCAGGTTCGAGCCGTCGAGGTCCACGCGGTAGAGGTCGAAGTTCGGCGCGCCGCGCGGCGGTTCTTCGCCGCGCGCCTTGGCGGCCTCCCGCGCGCGCAGGTCTTCGACGTTGCTGGAGAAGATGATCCAGGTCCCCGACGGGTGGAACGACGGGCACCAGTTCGACGCGCCGTTCGAGAGGATCATCCTGGCGTTCGCGCCGTCGGCGTCAGCCACGTAGAGGTCCATGACGCCGGGGGCGACCTTGTTTTTCTTGAGGAGGTCGCGGTACTCCGCCAGTTCCTCTTCGGAACCGTGGCGCCCGCGCCAGACGATCTTCTTGCCGTCCGGCGAGAAGAAGGCCCCGCCGTCGTAGCCGGGCATGTCGGTGAGGCGGCGGACGCTCTCTCCATTAAGATCCATGGTGTAGAGGTCCAGGTCGCCGTCGCGCATGGAAGTGAACAAGATGGTTTTGCCGTCGGGGGACAGCGTTCCCTCGGCATCGTAGCCGGGAGTGTCGGTCAGGCGCTTCAGATCGCCGCCGTCGGGCGCGGCGCTGAAAATGTCGAACTCGGCGAAGACCGTCCACGTGTAGCGGTGGCCAGGCAGGAAGACTTCCGGCGGACGGCCGGGGCCGGCGAGGTGAGTGGAGGAGAAGATGACGCGCCGGTCGTGGTCCGCGAAGTAGGCGCAGGTGCAGACGCCCGCCCCGGTCGAGACGCGCCGGCGGTCGCCGCCTTCGAGGTTCATCGTGTAAACCTGGTCTCCCGGCTCGCCTTCCTGGCGCGACTGGAACACCAGGCGGTCGCCGGCCGCGTTGAAGTAGGCCTCCGCGTTCTCGCCCGTGAACGTGAGCATGCGGAGGTTCGCCAGGCGCTCTTCCCCGCGTTCCGCCTCCACCGGGCGGAAGGTGGCGGCCGCCGCGGGCGAGGAGGCGACCGCGCCGTCGCGGGGTTCGCCGGCGGTGCGCGAAGGCGGCGCCTCCTCCTCTTTTGGGTAGCGCGCCGCCACCCCCCCGGCGACAAGCCACAACAAGAACCCGCTCACGACCAGCGCCGCGGCGGCGATCAACGTGATCAGGAACGTGGAGACCCAGCGGTACCGAGACATTGTTGGCGACCTCATTCGGCACCGCGAATAATAGCCTCGTTCCACGCCCAGGCAACCGGCAACCGGCGGCTGGCGAGGGATCGCGCCGGGTTTCCCGCTTGACCGGAGCGGCGTCGGCGGGTTTTCTTCTTGCGTTTCGCCAAGCCCGGCCGCGTGTCGGACCCGGTTGGCAACCGAGGGCGCATCATGACTTCTCGCGTTCGACTGGGGGGAATCCTGTCAGCCTTCGGGTTGGCGCTGGCGGCGGGGTGGTCGTGGTCGGAGGCGCGGGCCGGGGAGGAGTTCATCGCCACCGGCGCCCGCCACCAGGCGATGGGGGGCACGGGCGTGGCCGCGGCGCGGGGCGCCGACGCGCTGGCCTGGAACCCCGCGCTGCTGCCGCGCTTCATGGAGGTGGAAGGGGCCTCCAGTGAAGCGCCGGAGAAGGAGACGCCCGAAGAGGCCGCGCGCCGGGAGGCGAAGTTGGACGAGGCCGCCACGCAGGCGGCCGACGAGTGGCCGCTGGTGGAGAGTTCGTCGTGGAACGCGGAGTTGGTGACGGTGGAGGCGATGGTGTCGGACCAGGGCGACGCCATCAACCAGGTGAAACTGGTGGCTGACAAGCTGGAATCGACGACCGGGAAGTTCAACAACATCCAGAGTTCGCTCAACAACCCCACGGCGGCCACCTCGGCCAACTTGCAGACGGCGGTGAAGGACCTGCTGGACACGGTGGAGGACGTGGTGAAACTGGACCAGCCCGGCGTGGGGCTGTATGAGTCGCTGCACCTGGGGGCGGTGGGGGTG
>JACQVU010000332.1 GCA_016209585.1 Planctomycetota bacterium | reverse complement strand
CCTCCAGGACGGCCATACTCTCCCCCGTGGCCAGATCCCAGACCCGCACCGTCCCGTCACGGCCCCCGCTCACCGCGCGCGCGCCGTCGGGCGTCACAGCCACGGCGTTCACGTCGTTCCGGTGCCCCTCCAGGACGGCTTGCATGGCGGGGCGGGGAACGAACGGCGGGCGGGAGGCGTGGGCGAGGAGAATGACGGGGGGCGCTTCGCGGGAGGGGGAGATGGGGAGAGAGGGAGATGGGGAAGAGTCCGCAGGCGCGCCGGCGAGCAGGCCGAGGGCGGCGAGGCGGCGTTCAGCGGCTTGCGCCACCGGTCCTTCGCGGGCGGAGTTGTAGGCATGCTGGGCGACGAAGCCTGGGCGCGGGCCGAATTCTTCGAGCGCGGCGGCCTGGGTGCGAAGGAAGGTGGAGAAGGCGAAGAGGCGGTCGCCGGCGGTGGGGTTGGCTTGGGCGCGCGCGGCGTGGCGGGCGATTTCTTCGTCGGAGAGGCGCGGGACGGACGCGATGGTGGGCAGGGGGATCTTGGTTCGTGGTTCACGGTTCGTGGTCGAGTGCCCCCGGCCCTCGCCGTTCGGCGCGAACTGCCTGGCATATTCAACGAGGTCTTTGGCGTAGTTCGCGCAGGTCTCGCGGCGCTCCATCTCTTCCCGGCGCTCTTCGCGGGTGTCGGGGTGGTGAAGCGTGGCGAGGTCGAAGTCGGCGATGGTTTCGTGGACGAGCGACGCGGCGCACCGGGCTTCGAGGAAGCGGAGGTCGGTGAGCAGGTCCACCGCCTGCCGCCAATCCGGCGCGCTCGGGTCGGTCGTTTCGCGGGCGGCGCTCACCATGTGGAAGGGCGCGTGGCGCAGCCAGAAGGCGCCGAGAGCGCCGGCCGGCGAGAGCGCGTGGTGGTCGGCGAACGAGTCATGCACGCGCCGCGCCCATTGCGCCAGCAGCAGGTGGCCGCGCTCGGCGCTCACGTGGAGGTCGCCGGACCGCGCGGGATCCGCGAGCCAGTCGGGGAAGGATTTGTGGTCGAAGGCGCGGGTGCGTTCGCCGTCGGGAGATTGCGCGACGGCGAGCGCGCGGCCGAGCGGCGCCACCAACGCTTCGATCTCGCCGGCATCGGGCGGTTGGAGCGCGTCGGCCAGGACGGCGTCGGGCACGGGCTCGCGCGCCGCACCCAGGCAGGCGAGCAGGTCGCGCATCTTGGCGAACTTTTTCGCGCCGAGCGACTTCTGGGCGCGGGCGAGAAGCCCGGCGTGGAAGCCGTCGGTTCCGGCCTTTTCGCCGCGCAGGTGGGCGAACGATTTGCCGCCCGACTCGATGAGGTCCAGGTTGTCGGCCAGGGGCTTCATCACGCCGGCGGCCTTTTCAAGCAGCAGGGCGAGGGCTTCCTTTGGCGAGACGCCTTCGAGCCGCATGCGCGCCACGAGGGCTTCACCCTTCAAGCGATCTCCGGCGTAGCGTTTCAGGTCGGCGGCGTTGAAGGCGGCGGTGTCGTCGGCGTCGAAGCGCACGTGCTTCAGGTCGAACAGCGGCTTCAGCGCGGCGTCGTAGGGGCGGGTGGTGACGAGCACGCGCATCCAGTCGGGGAACCGGCGCATTCGCCCGGAGGCGATCACGTCGAGAACGCGCTGGCCGGAGAGGGCGTCTACGTGGTCGAGGCACTCGTCGAGGCCGTCGATGACGATGAGGCTCCCCTTCCCGTCGCCCGCGGGCGATTGTTTGAGCGCGCGAAGCGGGTAGAGCAGGGCTTCCTCGAACAGGCCCGCCGGGTCGCGCACGCAGGCCTCGGAGCCGAGACGATCGAGCAGGTTGCTCTTCGGGTCGGTCAGGCGTGCGGCGTACTCCGGCAGCCGCCCGGCGATCATGGCGGCCAGCGAGCGCACGAAGCGCGACGGGCTGAGCGTCTCCACGTCGCCGCGCTGGCAGAAGTGGTAGGCGAGCACTTCGCGGCTTTCGTCGCGGCGCAGCAACTCAGCCACGACGGCGGATTTGCCGAAGCCCGGCCCGGCGGTGAGCAGCATGGCGCGCTCCTCGCCCGGCGAGCGGCGCCACTTTTCCAGACGTTCGAAGAGCCAGTCGCGGCCGACGAAGAGGCGGGACTTGCGGTTGACGTAGTCGGAGAAGTCGATGAGGCCGAGACGCTGGGCGAGCGGGTTGAGGGGAAGCGCGCGTTTCTCTTTCGCCTCGGCGAGCAGGCGGTGAAGGGCGCGCAGCCCGCGGGCGTAGACGCCGTCTCCTTCGTTCCATCCCACGAGATCGGCGCGTTGCTTCACGTCGGCGCGGAACGGCGGCGTGACGCCGGGGGCGGCCATGACGGGAACGATGGGCAGGCGAAGCGTTTCGGTGGCGTAGTTGAACTCGTCGCGGCAGACGCTGCGTTTGCGCTCTTTATTGTCGGGTTCCAGGCCGGTGAGGACGGAGGCGGGCGTGAGCAGGTAGAGAAAGACCTCCGTCTCGAAGCGGAGGGCCATTTCGATGGCTTCGTTCCAGTTGTCGTCGGCGCGGATGCGCTTGGTGTCTTTCCACACCACGCAGCCGGCGCGCGTGAGGTCATGATCGAGGCGTTCGGCCAATAGTTTGCCGTCGCGCCAGGCATACGAAATGAACACCTTCGTCCCGCGCGGGATCTCGGGCAGCGGGGCGTCGGCGGCGGCGGTTCGTAGTTCCGCCGTCAGGCGGTCATCGCCCGACGCCCTCACGGGCGCGCTACGAACGGCGGGGGCGTCGTCGCCATCCCCTTCCGGCACGGGCGGCGGGCCGGCGTTCCACGCGTGGCCGCAGGCGGCGCACAGCGCGCGGCTGGAGCGGCGCGAGCGCGCGACGTCGTCGGACCCGCACTTCGGGCAGGAGTCTTCGGCCATGGCCGGAACGCGCTCCGTTTCGATCCGAAATCAACGATGCCCGATTCTACGCGCCGTGGCCGGAATGTCAAAACGAGGGCCGAGCGGGGACCGGCTCTTGCGACCTCCGCCGGTTCGCGCGGCTCGTGGCTCCGCCGAAAGGCGATCTCTTCCCGATATCTCACGGGGAGGGCCGGCCGCGGTCACAGCTTCTCGGTGGTCTTGTCCTGGAAGACGTCCACGCTGTACACGAAGTACAATACCAGCGCCAGCGAGAGGCTGATGATCACCGCGGCCAGCGCCCAGTAGCGGAAGAAATACCACCGCCGGGCGGCGGCGGGCAGGCGCGGGAAGAGGAGCGCCGCGGCGAGAAACAGGCCGACCCCGGCGAGCGCGCCCCATTGCAGGGCGTGCCACGTTCGGCCATACCAGTCCATGGTCAACAGTTTGTGTGGGAAGGGCAGCGCCGCGCCGTCGGGGCGCAGGAGCAGGCGCGCGCCGTCGTCGCGCCGCGCGTACCGCACGCCGCCGGTACCCTGGCCCGCGGGCGCGCCAGGCGGCGCCTCCTCCTCCTCGTCGTCGGTGGCCGATGGCGGCGGGCGCGCCGGGGTCGCGGAAGCGGGCGCCGCCGGCTCGCGCCGGGCGGCGTCCCAGCGGAGCACGGCGCTCTTCGGGCCGAACTTCCAGCGGTGCTCCGGCTTCTCCAACGGCTGACAGCGCCAGATGGGCGTTTCCTCGTCGCTCCCGACCGCCACGAACGCGAGGCAGAAGAGGCAGACGAAGGCCGCGACGCCGAAGACGGCGGCCTCTCTCAGGCGGTCGCGGGCCGGTTCGGGGTTGGGCATCGGGAGGAGGAGAGCGCGCGGTCAGAGCGCGCGGACGGCGACGATGGTGAGGCCCATGAGCACGTTGAACCAGCAGACGGCGGCGGTCACGCCCGAGAGCGTCAGGTAGAGCGGCGTCCAGGCGCGGTCCGCCGGCCGGCGCGGGTCGAGGAGGCGCGAGAGCGCGAACAGACCGAGCAGCGTGGCGAGGGCTATGGCGGCGAAGTTCTCTTTGACGTCAAAGCGGCCGGACCACTCCCTTAGCGGCGGGTAGGCGGTGGCCGCGCGCGCCAGGTCGGCGCCCGGGCCGGGCGTGGCGTCCGTCCGCGCGTCGGCGGCGCCATGCGCGGCCGAGCCGTCCGGTATCTCCGTTCGTGGCGCCGGGAAGCTGGGGCGGTCGAAAACCTGGTCGCGCACCTCGTAGCGGTAGGCGGGGTAGATGAGCGCGCCGAGGCCGGCGGCGCAGAGGTAGGCGATCAGCGCGATGAGCACGAAGCGCCTCTCGCGGCGCAGGAAGCCCAGGCGTCCGCGGGCGACGTTCACCGAGTCGATGAACTGGTGGGTCATCGCGCCGCAGGCGACCACGGCAGAGAGGCCGTGCAGCACCAGCAGCGGGCGGTACCAGACTTCCAGGAAGAGGGGGTAGTCAAACAGGTCCATCAACACATGGCGACGGCGTCCCGCCGCCGGATCAGCAGATTGCGCGAGAGCGGGTGGTCAAAACAGGTCCATCAATCGCCGCCGGCATGGTCGCGACGCGCGCGGATCACCGCCGGGCATTCGGGGTCGGGCGCGAAGAAGTCGCCGGTGAGGTGGACGGCGACGGCGTGACAGCCTCCCTTGCAGATCGACAGGTAGGCGCACTCGCGGCACGGGCTGGGGGCCTTCGACCGCCACAACCGGAAGCGCGTGAGGTCGGGGTGGTCGCGCCAGTTGGCAGGCAGGTCGTCGACGCGCGAGCGGCCGTCGTTGAAGAACGAACAGCCATTCACCCGGCCGTCGGCCTTGACGCCGAGGAGGACGTTGGCGCCCTCGCAACCGTAGACGGCGAAGCGGTCGAGGAGCGCCGCGTCGGGGTTGTGGGAACAGAGGAAGGGGACGAACGAGCAGTCGACCTTCAGCGCCACGGCATGCCGGCGCATGAGGTCGAGAATCACGGGGAAGAAGCGTTCGCCCTGTTCCGGCGTGAGGCGGTGGTCCTGGTAGTCGCGCGCGCCGCGGCCCGCGGGCTTGAGGCGCAGCAGTTCCACGTCGGCCAACCCGCGGCGGGCGGCGTAGGCCGCTACGCGCTCCAGGTGGTCGAAGTTGCCCCGGTGAACCACGGTGTTCAGGCCGACGCGCGCGCCCGCGGCCAGCATGCGTGAGATGGCCTCATCCACGCGGGCGAAGGGGCCGTGGCGGCGGGTACGGTTGTACTCTTCGTCGACATCGTCGACGCTGACGTTCACCTGCCCGAAAACCCGCGTTCGCGCGGCGTTCTCTTCGGTGACGTGGAAACCGGAGGTGGTGAGGTTGGGAATGATCCCCTTCCCGCGCGCGTAGGCCGCCAAGTCGAACAGGTCAGGGCGCAGAAATGCCTCGCCGCCGCCCATGGCGATGGAGAAGACGCGGCGCTCGGCGAGCAGGTCGATGACCCGCTTCATGCGCTCGGTCGAGTACTCGCCGGCCAGCGGGTCACGGGAGTCCATGTAACAGTAGCCGCACCCCTGGTCGCAGCGGTTGGTGATCGCGAGATGGACTTCCAGCGGGAAGGAGAGCGCGGGGAAGAGCCGGTCGGCGGCGGGGCCGGGCGCGGACTTGGCGCCAGCCTCGATACCCTCGTCCACGGCCACCGAATCGGTCCAGAGCGGCGACTCGCCCAGGCCAAGGCCGCGCATGAAGTCGCGGTCAACGTGCGCCAGCAGGCCCGGCTCCTCGACCGACACGATGCCGCCGAACGCCTCATGCCGCCACGCGAGGATGGGCTGGCGTGGAGCGGCGCCCGCCCCCGCCCCCGTCCCGTTGGTTGGCGCGGGATCGACGCCCCCGGCCGGCGGTCGGGCGCGCAGGGAAGGCAGGGAGCGCATGGGATCCCCTTACTCCCGCGGGGCCGGCGCGGGCTTCTCCGCCGCCTCGGCGCCTTGGAACCGGCCGCCGAGAAGCGCGAAGCGGGAGAGCACGAACGACGACACCACCGTCATCATGCCGCCGGTGATCAGGGTGCTCCAGAGGAAGACCAGGGCGACGGTGCCGATGCCGCTGGAGTTGGGGTTATGGCCGAACTTCACGCGCAGGACGCGGCCGGGGAAGGGCGCGCCGGGCGAGAGGCGCGCGGCCAGCGCCTCGCCGGCGGCGCGGTTTTTCGGGTCGAACAGCGCCGGGATGAAGTCGCGCGGCTCCAGCGCCATCAGAGATTCACCATGTTGAAGTACCCGAACTTGTGGAACCAGAGGGCGATCGCTCCCCCGGCTCCACAAAGGCCCAGCAGGGGCAGCAGCGCGGCGGCGGCTCGCAGTCGCCCGGTGGCGCGCCCCAGCATCTCGCGCGCCCGGCGCACGCGATCCGCCAGACCCACGCCGACCATGAAGAGCGCCACCATCGGGAACGTCAAGAAAACCACCGCGCCGCGAAAGTCCTCCGCCCGCACGTCGCCGGAGTTCTCGGAGCCAACCACCGTCGCGTGGTACCACCACTGCAGGAAAGCCACCGCCACGATCCAGGGCATCAACAGCAGCGCGAGCGTGCCCGCCAGCCGCGGCCGGTATCCGCGCCACGGAAAGAAGGCCAGCGCCGTGACCGCGAGAAGACCCAGCGTGCCGATTCCGGCGTACGCCAAGTCGCGCCGGCGGGCCTCCTTGGCGATGAGGTAGTCCTTCTGGTCGAGGAACTCCCGGTCCGTGAACGATTTTTCCCGCCGCAGCGCCGCCACCTGCTCGGCGGCGGCTTCCCACTGTTCAACGTCGGGATAGACGTAGCAGTCGATGAGAGAGCGCCGGATTTCATTCGCTTGAGGCGAGTTCCGGTGATCGCGCAGCAAGCCTTCCAGCCGCTCCATCGCCCGCGGGCGGTCGGAAAGGAACTCGTCGCGCGCGCGGCGCAACTCGACCGTGAGCCGCCCCTCGTCTCCGGCCAGAAGCGCGGCGATCCGCTCGCGCCGGTCGCGGGCGTAGCGCGAAGCCTGTTCGTCCGGGAACTCCTTCAAGAACGTGTCGAACGCCGCCTGGGCGCCGGCGAAGTCGTTCAGGTCGTCGTCCAGCGTGATGGCCCGGTGGTAGAGCGCGTCGAGCCGGGCGAACCGCGGCGCGTCGGGCCGGGCAAGCAGGCGGTCGGCGGTCTCCAGGGTGGCGCGCGCGAGCCGGGCGCGCTCCTCCTGCGGCCGGCCGGGGTAGTTCAACAGGCCGCGCAGACGCAGCAGGCGATCGTGCAGCGCGGCGCTCACGCGCTCGCCCACGCGACGGTCAAGTTCAGCGCCCGCCGGCGCCGCCTCGCCCGGCGGTTGGTCGGCCAGCAGCCGGTCGCGCTCCGCCTGGGCCAGCGTCGCGTCGGGCGCGAGGGGGTCGACCAGCGTCGCCACCGCCGGGCTGGGCCTTTTCGGCGCGCCGGCGGCCGGCGGGTTGTCGGCCGGGTTCTCGGCGTACTGGTCGGACTGTTTCGGCCAGGCGACCAGCAGCACGAAGTAGACGGCCAGCAGCGCGCGCGGCAGGATTCCCTTGAGAACCAACTCCATGTCAGGTCTCCGGCGCTTCGACGACGTCGAACACAAATATCTTCCCGTCGCCAATCCGCCCGGTGCGCGCCGCCTCCGTCACGCGGCTGATGGCGACTTCCAAGCCGGGGTCGGGCGCCAGGAACTCCACCCGCGCCTTCGGCAGGAAAGCGATGGCGTACTCCCCGCCGTGATACAGGGCCAAATGGCCCTTCTGGCGACCGTAGCCCCGGACCTGCGTGATGGTCACGCCGAGGCCCCCGGCGGCGACGGTCGCCTCCAGCACCGCGTCCAGGCGAAACGGCTTGACGAAGCAGACCAGGCGCTTCATCCGGGTGATCGCGTCCTCCTGCCCCACCGGCCCCTCGATCCTACACAACCTTCGAATCCCTTGCACAATCGCAGGGTCCAGTGGCCCTCGCGCGCGAGCGGCGCGCGCGGATCGCCGCGTTCCCGGCGCATCACGCCCGCTCCTCCAGGTTCGTGACCAGGTAGTCGACCTGGTCCAGCAACGATTCCAGTCGCGCGAGATCGGTGGAGAGGTCGAGAAACGCCGGCCCGCGCGGCCGGCGCGCGGGGGATTCCAGGAACGCCCCCAGCGGCGCGATGGCCGCCTCCTCCACGCCGAAGCGATCCCGGACCAAGGTCCGCGCCGCCGCGCCGCGGCGCAGGCGCTCAACGGGATCGGCCGAGGCCGCGCGCACCGCGGCCCGCACGGAGGCGGCGTCGGCCGGGTCAGCCAGCCAGCCGGCGCCGGCGATCTCCCCAGCCAGCGGCGCGTGCGCGGCGCAGATCGCTGGCGTGCCCGCCCGCATCCGCGACACCGTCTCGGCGGGGAAGCGAATCTCCCGCAGGGCCGAGCGCGGCGCGAGATCCACCACCACGGCCCCTCCCGCGAGATCGCCCGCGCCGAAGCCGGCGTCGGCGTCTCCACCGGCGGCGTGCAGGTTGATGGCCCCTTCGCTCGGCCCCGGGAAGCCATTCGGCGGGTTCAGCGGTTCGCGGGCCACCACCGGCCCGTCCGCGACACGGCGGTGAAGGGCGAGCAGCAAGCGGACGTCGACGCCGCCCGTGCGCAGCGCCGCGATCTCCTCCGCCGCCGCGCGCAGCGGCGGCCAAGGGTCCTCGAAAGGGGCGACGTCGCCAGCCACGGTAAGAGAGAGCGTGCCGCCGGCCCCTCGGCCCGCGCCCGCGGAGTCCGCGCCCGGCCTGCCAGCGTCGTCGTCCACCCCGCAGGCTGGAAGAACGGCGGCCGGCAGGCGCGTGGGGTCGCACCCCGCGAGCAGCAGCCAAGGCAGGCCGTAACGTTTGAGTTCGATGGAAGGGAAGAGGAAGAAATCGGCGCGGGCCAGCGCCTCTATCTTGGCGCGGAGGAGGTCTCCGCCCGGCGCGCCGGCGGCCCAGAGCATCTCCGGCTCGGCGAAGTCCACCACAACCGGCGCCGGGCACTCCGCCAGCGACAGCAGTTGCCGCCAGCCGACGGCGAGCACAACGTCCGGCTGCGCCGCCGCCGCGGCGGTGGCCAGCGAACGGCCGTCGCCGGCGGCGGCGCCCTCCGCCAATGCCTCCACCCGGTGGCCCAGCCGCCGGGCGGCGGCGGCCAGTGCGCCGGCGCGCGGGCCGAGCGGCGGGGCAAGCAGCAGGATCGCGCGGCGGGGCGGCATCAATCACGACGGCTGGCGCT
>JACQVU010000331.1 GCA_016209585.1 Planctomycetota bacterium | reverse complement strand
TCGTGGCTGACGGCACGAACGCCAACGTGAACACGGCCCTGGCCCAGGGCGGCGGGCTGGTCATCACCGAGAGCGCGGGCGACCAGCGGACCGACCTCACCACCACGTCGGGCGACGTGACGGCGCTCGCGGCCCGCGGACTGGGGTTCACCATCACCATCGCCGACCACACCTCGGTGGGCAACGACCAGGTGAACGTGCAGATCGCGGGCGCGACGAACAACGCGGTGATCAACACGCCCAACGCGGTGCGCGACGCCATCAACGCCGCCATCGCGACCGACGGCGACCTCGCGGGCCGCGTGGCCGCCAGCACCGTGGGCAACACCGTGGTGCTCACGCTCACCAACGCGGCCGACGACGGCAAGTTGCTCTCGTTCACCATCGCCGACAACGCCAACGGCCTCGGCACGCCCACCCTCACGGGCGGGGCCGGAGGCTCCACCGACCTCAACGCCACCGTCGGGAGCAACACGGTGGCGGTCACGGTGGGCACGGAATCGCAGACCTTGAACCTCGACGCCGAGATCGGCGCCAGCGTGGCCGACTTGGCGAGTTCGGGCAACATCGTCACGGCGATGCAGGCCCAGGCCGACTCGCTCTACGGCGCGGGCGAACTGACGGTGTCGTACGCCGGCGGGCGCTACGTCATCCAGGCCAACGACGGCGTGGGCGGCATGACCGCCGCGCTCACCAACGGCGGCGGCGTCAGCGTGACGGCGGCGAACGCCGGCGGGTTGCTGGCGCTTGACACGGGCACGACCACCACCAAGACCGTCGGCGGCGCCACGCTGTTGAACTTCGGGTCGCTGGCCGGTGGCATCGACAACGTGGCCACGGCCCTCGGCCTTGCCGGCGCCGTCTCCAACGAACGGGCCGCTGACGGGCAAGCCCTGTTGGGAATCGGCGCGGCGTCGGGCGGCATCGACAACGTGGCCACGGCGCTGTCGTTCACCGCGGCCGTGTCGAACGAGCGCACCGGCGACGGCCAGGCAGCTCTGGGCATCGGCGCGGCCACGGGCGGCACCGACAACGTGGCCACGGCGCTGCAGTTCGCCGGCCAGGTCTCCACCGAGCGCACCGGCGACATCAACGCCTCTTTCGGCGGCGCGGTCACCTTCACCGAGAGCGCGGCCACGGGCGTGGACGACGCCCGCGCGATGCTGGCGTTCACCGCCCCCACGGTGACGCAGCAGGCCACCAACCTGGAGACCAACGAACACTTGCAGTTCGTGGTCTCGGCCGTGGGCGACAAGCCGGTGGCCGTGGCGCAGGACCGGCTCAACGCCAACCTGGTCTACACCTACGACCAAGGCTCTAACTTCGACGACCAGATCGTCGTCCGCAACACCTCCACCGGCGCCATCTCCAGCACCATCGACATCTCCGGGCTGGGGTTGTCGGGCGCGGGGCGGAGGATGGTCGGCCTCTTCCACGACACCACCCGCGGCAGCGGCGCCTCCGGCGCGCTGATGATGCAGGACAACGCCGGAACGGTGTACCAGTACGACCTCACCAGCGGCACGTTCACGGATCGCGCCACCACGGCCGCGACCTCCGGCTTGGCCCTGGGCGGCGCTTTCTCCTCGACCGTCACGCCCGGCGGCGCGGACGGCACGAACTTCTTCTACGCCATCAGCGGCGGGAACGTCGTGCGCCACGACCTGCGGGGGCAGGTGTACACCACCGACATCAACGGCGGGTCGTACGTGAAGATTTCGGAGGACATTTCGGGCGGGAAAGAGGCCGCGGTCTCCAACGACGGCTCGCGGGCGGCCTATCTCCGCCACCGGCAGAACGGCACGGCGGGGACGAACGTGGACGAGATCGTGGTGACCGACTCCTCGGGCACGATTCTCAGCAGCGTGAACGTGACGGCGGTGCTCGGCGGCGCGGACGCCACGAACGTCGAACTGGGCTACGACGGCGCCAACACGCGCGTGCTCTTCGAATTCGGCGGCAACACCTACCTCTCCACCAACTTCGGCGCGGCCGCCGCGCTGGACGGCGGCGGGGAAACAAACGCCAAGTTCGCGCCCAACGGTTCCTACATCACCTACCAGAAGGCGGGCGATCTCAAGATTCTCAACGCCTCCACCGCCTCCTCCATCACCGCTTCCACCACCGCGGCGGCGCTGGCGGCGGCCACCACGTTCAATCCGAGCAGCCTCCTGGCGGCCTCGGCGCCGGGCGGCCTGAACGCGGTGGCCTACGGCGTGCAGACGATGACGGCCCCCACCGGCCCGCTCTCCCAGGGCCGGTTCGACGCCAACAGCACGGAACTCACCTTCGTCGACGCGGCCGGGAAGGTCTTCCGGTACTTCTACAACGGAACCACGCTCAGCGCCCTGCGGTCCGGCGACTCGGCCACCAGCCAGCCGGCAGCGGCGCCGGTGACGCACCCCAGCGGGTTCTTCGAGGGGTCGTCCACGTCGGTGCCCACGGCGGGGCAGGCCTACGCGATCGACGAAGACAACTCGCTGAGCAAGATGCGGTTCTACATCCTTATCGGCAAGAACCGTGACGGCTCGGACCTGGCGCCCAATGACGCCGACGGGCCGGACCAGTTCTTCGTCTTCTCCCAGAGCCTGGTCGATCCGACCATCATCACCGACTACACCGTGGGCACGGTCGGCACGGAGTACGTGACGACCAACGTCAGCGGGCAGAAAGACCTGGCCACGCCGGGCCAGGGGTTGCGGTTCACGATCCGCCCCGACGGCCAGTTGAAGAAGGGCGACGTGTTGACCATCGACGCGAGCACGGTGGTGACGGGCCGCATCGACGAGGGGCCGAACATCGAGGTGAACGAGGGCGGCGTGACCCAGTTGTTCGACCAGCACGGGGGCGCGGTGACCTTCCGCGCGGCGTCGTTCATCGCCAGCAAAACGAACACGTCGCGGTTCGAGATCACCAGCGACCACAAGGTGCAGATCGGCCTCAGTTCCAACCCCCGCGACACCTTCCAGTTCTCACTGGTGCCACTCACGCTCGCCAATCTCGGCCTCTCCAGTTTCGACCTCCGCGACGGGGGCGGGGCGACCTTCTCCAACGTCACCTCCAGCGACACGCTGTTCGACAACAACCTCTTCCTCGACGACGGCCCGCGGCTGGGGAAGGGGCAGGAAGTGACGGCCTACACCGAGACCTTCACGCTCACCTTCACGTCTGACTCCACGTTCGACGTGTCGGGAAGCAACTACGGCACGATCTCCACCGGCAACCGCTTCAACGCCACCACCAAAGACCTCACGGGCCTCAGCGACGCCGCGAAGGCGGAGGCGCTTCAGAGCGCTCCGATCAACGTGATCAACATCCGCGGCATCGAGATGTTGCTGCGCGGCAAGCCCACCACGGGCGCCACCTTCTCGTTCGCGTTCGACGGCAAGGGGAACATCGAGAAGGTGGACGAGGCCATGCGTCGGGTCGTGGAACGGCGCGCCGACCTTGGATCGCTGGTCAGGGGCATGGAGTCCGCGCTGACCAGCACCCAGGTCAACCAATTCATGGTGACCAAGAGCGAGTCCACTATTCGCGACGCCGACGTGGCCGAGGAGTCCGGCCGGCTGGTCCGCGAGCAGATCCTCCAGGCCAGCGCCCAGAGCGTCATCCAACGTATGATGCAGTCGCGGCAGATTCTGGCCGACTCTCTGGCACGCACGCTCCGCTCGGCGGTGGGTTAGAACCGCCGACCGAATGACCTGCTGAAACAGGTTCTTCCTCGCCCGGTGGTCTCGTTTTCTCCCGGGCTTGCCAACGCGCTCAACGTTTCAACATCTGCAGCGAAAGCGCGAACCGTTCGCCCTTGGCGTCGCGCACTTCTCCCGCGGTGAACGGCTCGCCGGGGGCATTGCGGGTGAACGTGACCGTCAGCGTCTCGTCCGTGGCGGCCTTACCGGACGCGCCCGTCACCTGGCCCGGCGCCATGATCTCCGCCGTGCCGTGCAAGCCGTCGTCCGCGGGATCAATGTTCATGACCAAGCACGGATCGCCACCCAGGCGTTCCGAGAGCCGCTCGGCCTCCGCCTCCGCGGCTTCCATCAGGCTGCCGGCTACCTCGTCGCGCGCCGGGTCAGGCGGGGGATAGTAGACCTCCGGCTTGTAAATCTTCTCCTCCCTGCTCGGTGGTGGAGAAGCGTCATACTGCACCCCCCCGCTGCCGGAGGTCGCGGCCGGTGCGCCACCCGATGCGCCGCCGCAGCCGGCCGCGAGAAGCAAGGCCGCGACCCCCGCGATCGCCGGAAGAAGATGGCGATTGATACGCATCGCTGCCGTTTCCCTTTCTCTCGTTCCCGCGCGCGCTGGCGCGGAGCGGCGTGGCGCGCCGTGTGTCCGTTTGACCGCGCGACCCGGCCGCCGTCAGGCCACGGCCGACGCCCGGCGCAACACGTGCCAGACAATCCCCGCGAAGAGCGCCAGAAGGGCCACCAGCATCAGCGCCAGCCAGACGGTGGTGCTCTCACCGACGCCCGCGGGTTTCGAAGTGTCAATCGCGGCGGCCGGTCCGGCGGCCGGGACGCCGCCGACGCGCACGTCGTCCACGCGGCTCGCGTAGTTCGGCGACTGGGAGGTTTGCGGCTGTGGTTGCGCCTGGGCCTGGGGCTGAGCCTGGGAGAGGGCGCGCGCCAGCCCGGCATAGACGTTGTCGATGGCCGCGAAGACGTTCTGACTGCCTTGGAATCCGAACTGCTTGCCGGCCTGATCGATGAAGAGACCAACCATGTCGATGGAGGGGTCCAGCGTTGGCGCTTTCACGATGGTCGCCGCCTCGGCGCGCGTGGCGGGGTCGGCCAGGTCGCGGCCGAAAAACTGCACGCTTTGGGCCGGCACCACCGCGGCGTACCGCGCTTGCAGCGTTTCGCAGTACTTCTGCACCAGTTGCAAGTTGGCGTCGTTCCGCACGAAATAGAGAACCCATTTCAGAGGCGCCGCCGGTTGCTGACCGCCCGCGCCACCGCCGGCGGGCGGCTGCGCGGCCTGCCCCTGCCGGAGCGCGTCGGCCAATTGCAACATGGCCTCCGGCGTGTAGGCCCGCGCGGAGCCGGCGAACATGATGGCGCCGGCGCCGGGCGGCGACCGGGTGGCGAAGGCGCCGTCGAGCGTCTGAAACTCCTGGTAGGCGCGTTCATCGCCCAGCCAGCGCCAGTCGGCGGCGTAGGGAGCACCGGCGAGCCGCGCCTCCACGAGAACGCGCAATTGTTCGGTGGGGGCGTCTTTGGACAGGTAGTAGACCGGCAACGCCACGCGCGGCGGCGCGCCGGCGAACTCGCCGCGCACTTGAAGCCCCCGGACGCCGGCGTTGGAAGCCACCATCACGAACTCGTTGAAGGGACCGGGACGCGCCAGCGCCGGGCGCACGGTCACGTACAAGTCGTAGACCGGGCGATTGTCGGGCGAAGTCCACTGCACCCACCCCGCCGCCATGACATCCTTCGCGGTGCACCGCACGTCGATGAGTTGCAATACGCCTCCGCCGGTGTTGTAGACGACGACGCGCCGGCGGAGATCGCCGGAGGCCGCGAGATCAATGCGCCCCAGGTCCACCACCGGCGGGTTGAACGCAAGCGAGGGGTTCGCCTCCCCGCTCACCGGCGCGGGCGGCATCGTTCCCGCCGGCGCTGGTTGCTGCGCGAACGCGTGGGCTTGAAGCGCGATCGCCAGGAACAGGGCGGGCAGCGGGCGAATGAGGCGGATCATGAAGTCACACCTTTGAGTAGTCCACCGCGGTCACTTCCACGCGCCCCAGAGCCGCCGCTGGCAGTGCGTCTCTCTTTCGAAGGATCCGTTCAATGCGAGAAGCCACCTGAGCACTGAATGTCTTCTCGCCACAACGCGAGCAGACTTCCGCGGGAACGTTCTTCAGGAGAGTGATCTCCCCTTTGACCACGAAGGAGGTGTCCACGACGCGCTCTTCACATGGCGCTCCACAGGCGTGGCACATGCGTTGACGACTGCGACGGTTCTTCATGCTTGGCTCTTCTCCGGCTCCGCGTACACGGTAATGAACAACACGTCGACTCCGTCGATGTCCGCCACCACACAACTCAGCCGCCTGCCGTCAGAGGCCGGCCCGGTCAAGCGGTACTTCTCTCTCCCCCACGCGTCGGCGCCATCTTCCACGATGGACTCGGCAGCAAGCACCGCATGCACGATGTCGACCATCCAGAAACCGTCGTTGACCATCTCTTCAATGAAGTGATGAGTCAAGCGGTGCCGTCCCGCGGCGACACAGCCTTGCACGAACTCCAGCGCGGCGCTCTTCATGCGGGCCGTTCCCTTACCTGCGGCTGTTGTCAAAATACCGCTCGCGGTCAGCCTGGCGAATAAAAATGTCGAGATCGCCGTCGCCGTCGCCGTCCAGCAGCAGAACCCCGAGCGTCGTGGCGGCGTCGGCGGGGAAGGCCGCGACCGTGGCGGGCGCGAACACCCCGCGCGAGCCGTCCTGCAGCGCCCCCTGGTTGAGCAGCAGCGTGTCGGTCTTGGCGTCACCCCGCGCCACCACGATGTCCAGGTCGCCGTCGCCATCCATGTCGCCGGCCGCCAGGCGCCCGCCGGCGCCGGCCGAGGCGGGCAACGCGCCCGCCGCGGCCCCAACGAAGCGGCCGCGCTCGCCGCCCTGCGCCCCACCCTGGTTGAGCAGCAGCGTCTCGCCGGCCGGCCCGGTGAGGAAAGCGTCCAGGTCGCCGTCACCGTCGACGTCGGCCAACAGCACGTCGCGCGCGTCGGGCGCGGCGGCAGCCGGCAGCGCCGGAGCCACGGCGGCCTGGAACAGGCCGGTGGTTCCCCCTTGCGCTCCGCCCTGGTTGACGTGCAGTTCCGCGGGGCCTCCCGCCACCGCGCAGAACAGATCGAGATCTCCGTCGCCGTCCACGTCGCCGACGGCGATGGCCCGCACGTCGGACGCCGCCGGCGCGAACGCCTCCGCCGCGGCGGCGAAAGCGCCCCGCGTTCCGCCCTGGGCGCTGCCCTGGTTTCGGAAGAGACGAACGCCCCCTGCGGCCAAGCCGATCACGACGTCCGCGTCGCCGTCGCGGTCCGCGTCGGCCACCGCCGCGCAC
>JACQVU010000330.1 GCA_016209585.1 Planctomycetota bacterium | reverse complement strand
GTCGTCGGCGGCGCGGGCGCCAGGGGCGCCGTTCTGGGCCTCTGGCGCGACGCTCACCAGGGGCTGGCGCTGTTCCACTGCCGGGGCTGGCGCGCGGTTCGTCGTGGGCTGGGTTCCGGAGCCGGGCACTTGGGCGCGATCCGGCCCATCGGCCGAGGGCGACGCGGCGCCGACGGCTTCGCGCGCGCGGGCCGCGATCTCAGCGTAGCGATCTTTCCACCACCGGGGCCAGATCACGTAGGAGACCAGCCCCCCGGCCACGAGGAAGGCCGCGCCGCCGAGCGCGAGAAGGGGAATGCGTTTCATGCCGCGGGGCGGAACTCAGACGGCGGCCTCCGACAGGCCGGTGTTGGCGCCGATGGTCCGCACGGGGCGGCCGGAGATGCGGGCGCGCATCCGGGTGTCCGCCTGCACGTTCTGCCAGCGGAGATAGCCCGCCACGCTCATGGTTCCCTCGCGAAGGGCCTGGGCGACGGCGTTGGGAATCTCGGTGTGGGCCAGGACGAACTCGGCTTCCTTCTCGCGGACCAGCGCGATGTTCTCGCGTTCGTGGGCCACGGCGGCGGCGCGGCGCTCCTCGGCGCGGGCCTGGGCGACGTCCTGCGCGGCCACGGCGCGCTCGGCGTCCAAGTGGGCGCCGATGTTCTGCCCCACGTCCAGGTCCACGATGTCGATCGACAACACCTGGTAGGCGGTGCCGGCGTCCACCCCGATCTCCTGCACCTTCTTGGAGATCACTTCCGGGTTGGCTAGAACGTCCTGGTGGTTCTTCATCGAGCCGACGGCGCTGACGATACCCTGGCCCACGCGCGCGATCACCGTCTCCTCCGTCGCCCCGCCCACCAGCGTCTTCAGGTTGGAGCGCACCGTCACCCGCGCCCGCACCAGGATCTCCACGCCGTTCAACGCGATGGCCGTCAGCATGGCGCCGGTCTGGTTGGACCCCTCCGGGCAATCGATCACCTTGGGATGGACCGACACCCGCACCGCCTCCAGCACGTCGCGGCCCGCCAGATCGATGGCGGCGGCGTCTTTGAACGTCAGCGGAATGTCCGCCCGGTTCGCCGCCACCAGCGCGCCGACCACGCGCAGCACGTGCCCGCCGGCCAGCAGGTGGGCCTCCAGGTCGCGCCGCTGGATGGGCACCCCGGCCTGCCGCGCGACGATCAGCGCCGACACCAGCGCCGTGGCGTCCACCTTCCGCATCTTCATCGCGATCAGTTCCACGATGCTGATCGGCACCCCGGAAAACTTCGCCTGCAACCAGAGACCGACGAACCGCCAGAAGACGATCAGCGCCACGAGGAGCGCGACGACCAGCGCGGCGACGACCACCAGCAGCGCGGAACTTGCGGCGAGTACTGCCATGGGCCAGCGTCCTTCCGTTCGAGCCTTCTCCGCGCGGCGCGGCCGACGACACGATCCCCCGCGCGAAAGAACGCGCGCGCGCGCCGGGGTTACGCCCGCCGAACGTGCGCTTATTCTCGGCCTCACGTCCGGAAAGATCAAGGACGGGGATTCCCGGGGGCGCGGATCGATCTTGTACGCCCTTCTCACTCCGCGCCCCGTTTCCAGCCACCCCATTTCACGGGGCTTCTGGTAGCATAGGGTCGGGTTTGGCTGGCCCCGACTTCTCAGACGGGCTGTTGCAAGCCCGGCGCCGCGCGCGGGTGTATGTCCAGTTCCGAGAGCGACAAGAGTTCCTCCGTCATCGGCCGCACCATCGGGGGGTGCCTGATCGAGAGCCTCATCGGCAAGGGGGCCATGGGGGCCGTCTACCGCGCCACTCACATCCGGCTCTCAAAGACCGTGGCGCTGAAACTGCTGCCCAAGGACCTCATCGGCGACAAGGCCATGGTCGACCGCTTTGTTCGCGAGGCGCGCGCCGCCGCCCGGCTTGAGCACCACAACATCGTCCAGGTGCTGGACGTGAACCGCGACCGCGACTACTACTACATCGTGATGCAGTTCGTCGACGGGAAGTCGCTCGGCGTGTTGCTCCAGGCCAAAGGCAAGATCTCATGGAAACCCGCCACCCGCGTGGTGCGGGAGGTGGCGGTGGGCCTGGCCGCGGCGCACGACGAGGGGGTGTTCCACCGCGACATCAAGCCCGACAACATCCTCATCTCCCGGAAGAAAGAGGTGAAGATCGCCGACTTCGGCCTCGCCCGGGCCACCGGCATGGGGTCCGACATCACCATCCAGGGGCAGATGATCGGCACCCCTTACTACATGGCGCCCGAGCAGATCCAGGGGCGCGACGTCGACGGCCGCACCGACATCTACGGCCTGGGCGTCACCTATTACTATATGCTCACCGGCCGGCGCCCCTTCGAGGGCGCCAGCGTGCAGGAAGTGATCATCGCGCAACTGCGCGCCACGGCGCCCGCGCCCCACACGCTGGACCAGTCCATTCCCCGCCAAGTCTCCCGCACCGTGATGAAGATGCTTGAGAAACCGCCCGACAAGCGGTTCCCGGACTGCACCTCGCTCGTCAAGCATCTCGACCGCCTCCTCGCCACCGATTTCGCGCCGGAGGGGCCGCCCTCCTTCGACTCCTCCGGCCTCCTGCCGCTTCCCGCGGAGCGCTACCTTCGGGTCGAGCAGGCCGGCCGCGAGCGCCTCGTGCCGCTGGCGTTCACCAAACCCTCGTTCGTGGTCGGCCGCGGCCCGGAGTGTGACCTGCAACTGCCGGGCGAGAAGCGCGCTTCGCTCCAGCACTTCGAACTCGCGCTGGTCGGCGACGACGTGCGCCTCTGTGATCTCGGCTCGGCGCTCGGCACCCGCGTCAACGGCCGGCCGGTCGCCGCCGCGGCCCGGGCCGCGGGCGACGTGATCACCGTGGGCGAGACCCGCCTCACCTTCCTCTTCGGCGACCCCCGCCGTAACCCGTCGGGCGAAGCCCGCGCCCCGCAGAACGCCGCCGCCGCCCCCGCTCCGGGCGGCGCTTCGCCGGCCGTTCCTCCCGGTCCGGCGCCGCTTCCCAAGATCATTTTCCTCGGCATTCTGGAGGGCCAGCGCGACGCCGTCTTCGAGGTTCCGCCTGACCTCAATGAGATCACCGTCGGCCGCGCCTCCGACAACGCCATCGCCCTGCCCCAGACCCCGGAAGCCGCCCGCAACCACTGCCGCATCGTTCGCTACCGCGGCGACTTCCACCTCATCGACGGCGGCTCGCGCTACGGCACCCGCGTCAACGGCGAGCGGGTGGAGAAGGCCAAACTCAACTGGGGCGACGAGATCGCCATCGGCGAGGCCCGCATCTTCTTCGGCGAACGCAAGAGCATCAGCGTCGCCGGCTCCGTCGAAGCCTACGATGACCCGCCGCCGACCCCCATCGCCCCGCGCAAGCCGACCCCGCCCGTCGCGCCGAACTACGCCGCGGCGCCGGATCGCCGCACGCCGCCACCTCTGCCGCGAGTGCCCGCGCCTTCCTCTCCCCCGGCGCCGCGCCCTCCCGTTCCCACCGAAACCGGCGCGGCTGGGGAAGAGAGCGCGGACCCCGATGCCCCCGCGCCCGGCCCCGCCGACAGCAGCGCCGACGCCGAACCCGGTCCGCCGCCTCTTCCGCGCAAACGTCGCTCCGGCGCGCCGGCCAAGAAGAGCGCCGGCAGCAAGCGGCTTCGCCGGCGTCGGCGGTAGCGGTAGTCGATCAGAAGCAAGAAGGGGAACCGTTCACCCACGCCCCTCCGCGTGGGGCCGGTAACAGCCGAAGAACGGAACGGGGGAACGTGGGCCTGGGGGAGCCGCCAGCCCACGCTCCCGCGCTCCCGCGTTCTCACGTTCCTTGATATCCGTTCGCGGCCGCCACCTGAATCGCAAAATCGCAAAACCATCTCTCTCCAGCCGGCTTGTTCATCAGATCAATGTAACGTTCACGGCGAGGTGAAAACCGCTGGTCCCGGGAGCCGACGGTGCGTGGTGGCAAGAAAGGGACCGGGCGCGGGCGAATGACGCCCGCGCCCGGGGAACCACGATCCGATCGTGTCGCCAACCGCCGGCCGTTGCCGCGCCGGCGGGGCGACTTCCATCACTCCTTGGCCTTGGCGGTGAGCGTCCGGGTGACGGACTTGCCGCCCCGGTCGACGACCACGCTCACCTTGTCGCCCGCGTTCAAGCCGGCGAGCGCCGCGCGCAGGTCGTCCTTCGAGGCCACCTCCTTGCCATTGATGCTCTTGAGCACGTCGCCGGCCTTCAGCCCGCCGGCTTCAGCCGCGCTGCCGGCGGTGAGAGCGGTCACGTCGAGTTTGTCGCCCAGTTTGAAGCCGAGCGGACCGGCCGGTTTCCTGGTCGCGGGCGCGGGAGTCGGCGCGGCGCCGGGCTTGCCCTTGTCGCCGCCAAAAGTCTCCTCGAAGAACTTGTCAAGTTCGGCGTCGGTGGCGCTCTCCGCGGCCTTTTTCGCCGCGGGCGCCGGAGCCGCCGGGGCTTTGCCGTCGCCCTTGGGGGCCGCGGGGGTGGCGGCCTTGCCGTCAGCCTTTTTCGGACCGGCCGGGGCGGCGGGGGTCGCGGGCGCGCCGGGTTGCGGGGCGAACAACTTGTCGAGGGCGCTGGTGAGGTTCTCCGGCAGGTCGACGCCCAGCATGTCTTTCAGAGCCTGCTTGGGATCGTCGCCAAGCATGTCCTTGAGCGCGGTCTGGGGGTCATCGCCCAGCACGCCCTTCAGCTGCTCCCGCAGCGCGTCCGGGTCGTTGAGCATGTCGGCGATCTCCGGCGGCAACTGGCCCCCCTCGCCGAGCATAGACTTCAGCTGCTCGGGGTCGGCGAGCAGGTCGTTCAGTTGGGCGGGGTCAATCCCCCGCTCTTCCAGCCCGGCCGGGATCTTGGGCGCGGCGGCGCCCGCGGGCGCCTCGCCGTACTGCAGCGCGAGCGTCTTTTGCGCGCCCTGGCGCTTGATCTTCAGTTCCGTTTTCTGGCCGACCTTCAACTTCGCCGTGGCCGCGCGCACGTCGTCTTTGCTGCCCACGCTGTAGCCGCCGATGGAGAGAATCACGTCGTTCTTCACGAGGCCGGCCCGCGCCGCCAGCGAATCGGCCGTCACCTCTTTCACCAGCACGCCCTCGCCGTCAGCGAGGTCGAAGAGCGCGCGGGCGTCGGGCGTGATCGTGTCGTGCAGTGTGAAGCCCATCTTCGGGCGCTCGGCCGGGGCGGCCGTCACGGGCGCCGGCGCCGTGCTCTTGCCTTCGCCACGGGCCTTCATCGCGTCGGACACCGCCCGGTCGATCTCCTTGCCGGCCTCTTCCTTCAGCGTCTTGACCTTGCCGTCCAGCCAGCGCTGGAGGCGTTCGACGATCTCCTGCTCGGACTGCGCCCACGCGGCGGGCGCGGCCAGCGTGGCGCCCAGCAGGGCGGCCAGCATGGTCAGGGACACGCGTTTCATACCTGTTCTCCTCCGTTGTCTGGGTTCGCCACCGTCGCCGCCACGATCTGGACCAGCGTTTCCACCTGTTCCGGTTCATGCGCCGCCGACAGCGAAATCCGCAACCGGCTCGTGCCCGGTGGGACCGTCGGAGGCCGTATGGCGGGAATGAAGAGGCCATTCTCAAACAACCGGTGCGACAAATCAAGCGCCCGGCGCTCGTCGCCCACCACCACGGCCAGAATAGGCGACCCTTCGCCGAGAACTTCCACCCCGCGCGCCCGCAGCCCCGCACAGGCCGCGGCGGCCAGGCCCAGCACCCGCGCCCGGCGTTCCGGCTCGGTCGCGGCCACCCGCACCGCCTCCAGCGCCGCGGCCACCGTGGGCGGCGGCAAGGCGGTGGAGAAGATGAAGGTGCGGGCGCGGTTGCGCAGGAAGTCGATGAACGCCCGCTTTCCGGCGACGAATCCGCCGTAGACCCCGAAGGCCTTGGAGAGCGTCGAGACCACCAGGTCGGCCTGGCCGCGCACGCCGGGCGCGTCGGTCAACCCGCCGCCGCGCTCGCCGAAGACTCCGGTGGCGTGGGCGTCGTCAAGCAGCAGCCGCGCGCCGTGCCTTTGGGCGAGCGTCAGAAGTTCCGGCAGCGGGGCGCGGTCGCCGTCCATCGAGAAGAGCGTGTCGGAGACGATCCAGACGCGGCCGCCGCCGGCGGAGTCGGAACGCGGAGCCTGGCGGAGCAACGCTTCAAGGGCGCCGAGGTCGGCATGCGGGTAGACGCACGTCCGGGCGCGCGAGAGCCGGCACCCGTCGACCAGGCTGGCGTGGTTGAGCGCGTCGGAGAGCAGCAGGTCGCCGTGGCCCGCGACGGCGTCGAGCGCGCCCACGTTGGCGAGGTAGCCGGAGCCGAAGAGCAGCGCCGCCTCTTCCCCCTTGAGCGCGGCCAGGGCGCGTTCCAGTTCGTCGTGCAGCGCCAGGTTCCCCGACAGCAGCCGCGCCGACGGGCTGCCCGCCCCGAAGCGGCGCGCGGCCTCGGCGGCGGCGGCGATCACCCGCGGGTGCGCCGAGAGGCCGAGATAGTCGTTGGACGAGAAGTTGAGGAGGCGGCGGCCGTCGATCCAGACCCACGCCCCTTCCTTCCGCTCGATGGCGCGGGTGGTTCGGAAGCGCGCTTCCCGGCGTATCCGCTGGAGGTCGTCGTCGGGGAAGGCCATGCCGGCCGCTACGTCCCCGGCGCCGGTCGGGCGGCGGCGGAAGCCGCGGCGGCCCGCTCGCGCCGCTCGCGCGCCGAGGAGGCGAAGAGGGCGCGCGT
>JACQVU010000308.1 GCA_016209585.1 Planctomycetota bacterium | reverse complement strand
CGGGGGTCGGGGGTCGGGAACGGCCCGCGTGAGCATGGGTGTCAGTGAACCGAACCGCGCTGGGTTGTCAAGAGAGGATTCCTCCTTCGGGCACATGTCCGGACGTGCGGGACGCGGAGCGAGGGACTGCGCTCGTGAGGGCGCCGGTTTGTAGTGCGCCCGTGAGGGCGTCGGGCGCGAACCGCCTGACGGCGGAACTACGAGCGGCGGACCGCCTGACGGCGGAACTACGAACGGCGGACCGCGCGCCAGGTGGTTGGCGTCGGAGCTATGTCAGCCGGTCGACGAGATTGCCCGCCAACTGCTCGGCGGCGGCACGCGGGCCTTCAGCGGGGCGCTGGGTTGGGGCGGCGGCGTCATCGCTATCCGCCGGCCCGGCGTCGTCCGCCGGGGGAGGCTCCGGCGGCGGTTCGGACCGTTCCGCCGGGCGCGCGTTGGCGTTGGCGTGGCGGGTGCGCGCGCCTCCGCCGGCGCGCGCGGCGCGCTGGTCGTTGATCTCCCGCTGGGCGGCGGCGCGGCGGGCGGAGGCGGCGGCCTGGTCGTCGGCGGTGGCCTCGCCGGCCTGGGCGCGGGCCTTTTCGGCGGCCACCCGCATCTGCGAACCGCCTTCACCGGCGGAGGCCGGGGCTTGGCGCGGGGCGGCGGACGCGCTGGCCTCCTGTCCGGCTTGGGCGGCGCGCGCGGTTTGGGCGGCGCGCAACTCGGCCTCGCGCCGCCCCGCTTCTTCCGCCTGGGAACGCTGCTGCTGGACGGCGGCGGCGCGGTTGGAGACGTTCTCCGTCCGCACCGAAACCGCCGTCGCGCCGGGAGAAGATGAGATCGGTGAAACCATGATCGGTCACCCCATCCTGCGGTAGCCCATGTGTTCGTACTTGGACATGAGGGTGCGAAGGAAGTTGCACACCTTGCGCACGTTGGGCACGCCGCGCAACTCGACCAGCGCCAGGGTGCGCCCGCCGCTCTCGACCTTCGGGGCGCCGGAGACCATGGTGCCGGCGTCGGAGGTGGACAACGTGATGCAGCCGACGTTGAAAAAGCGGTCCATCAGCGAGTGCGAGAGGTCGGCGTCGTAGATGGAGGTCATGGAGAGCCGGTTGTAGTTGCGCAGGATGAGGCCGGTGCAGATCTCCACCTTCTTCGTGGTGATGGTGTAGGAGAAGTGGTTGTGATCGAACAACTGCTTCAACAGGCTGAGCACCAGGAAGAAGCCGGAGGCCGCGGCGCACCCCAGGTAGACGAGGTCGAGACTCTTGGCGTCGAAGAGCGTGTTGATGGCGTCCATCATCCCCTGGCTCTTCTCGTTCACCTCCCGCGCGTGGGTCAGGATCTCGTCGCGATGCGTCTGCCAGTAGGTCATCCCGAACGCGAACACGATGGCGATGCCGAACAGGTAGGGCAGCAACTTGAAGCGCCGCGCGCTGCGGTTCGCCAACCGGCGGCCCAGGTAGTCCACCCCCATGAGCACGAAGGAGTAGGCGAAGACCACCATCACCGCCACGAAGAGCACCGACCACCCCGTGGGCACCTTGCGGTCCGGAACGTTCAGGTAGGCGCCGAACGAGGCCGCCGTGAGCAGACCGTACAGCAGGTAGGAGTCGAGCCGGGCGTAGACGCTGGGGCGGAAAGACATGATCTCCACCTCCGGCGCGTTAGCGTCGTCCACCCGGATCTGTTCCGGGTCGGTCAGATAGCGCACCGCCATCTCGGCCTTGGTCGGCGCGGCGGCAGGGGCCCCGCCCGCCCCGGGAACCGGCGGGACGCCGAGACCGTCGCCCGCCGCCGCCGTCACCGGCGCGAGCGGGGGAGGGGGAAGCGGAGAAGGCGGCGTGTAGGTGTGCTCCGGCGGGACGCGCGGCGCCGCCTCACCCGAAGGCGACGGCGCGGACGCGGGCGCGTGGGCCGGGATCGCGGCGGCGCGCTCCACCGGCGCGGCGGCGCCCGGCGCGCGCGCCATCTCGTCCGGCGCGGGATCACGGCCTCCGGCCGGCGCCGGGCTGGAAGCGGCCGCAGCCTCGTCCATCTCATGCCGCGGGGGGGTCAGGTCGTCGGTGGGAGCGGTATCGTCGGTCATGGCTGGCTTCCTGCCGGGCGAGCCGGCTGTCAGACGGGACGCGGGGGCTTGCCTGCCGCGCGGCGGCCGGGTGGCGCGCGGCGCCGCGATGTCATGGACCGGGCATGATTCGCCGGGCCTTGCTCATGTACTTGGTGTTGATGTTTTTCAGGCAGTGGTAGACCTTGCGGATGTGCGGCACGCCCTGGAGCGTGACGGGCACGAAGGCCGAGCGCCGCTCCTCCGAGTCGCGCACCGAGGCCGGGTCGCCGGTGAAGAGCACGATCCGCCCGGTGTCGAACATCTTGTCGCCGACGGACTGGTGCACGCGGATGTCGCGCACGTCGAGCATGTGGATGGGGTCGTCGTGGAAGTCCAGAATGCCCTTCTGAATCTCCACGTAATGCGTCGTGATCCGGTAGCGGAAGTAGTAGTGGTCGAACACCAGCCGGAACGTCACCCACCCGAGGAAATAGAGACAGGCGAACGCCCCGGCCAGCGCCAGCACGTGGCGGTTGTCGCCCGTGAAGAGGCTGGTGAAGGTGGCGATCATCCCCTGCGACTTCGGCGCCAGGCTCTCGATCTCCTTCTGGATCAGTTCCTTGTTCTTGAACCAGAAGTAGAGCGCCAGCGCCAGCAGGAAGAGCGTCAACCCGCCCGACCCGTAGAGCCGGAAGGGGTGGCGCGCCTCCGACAGGCGGCTGGTCAACCACTCTTTCAGCGCGATGACGGTGGTGTAGGCCGCCACCACCAGCAGCGAGAGAACGAACGCCCACCGGGTGACGCTGGCCTCGGCCGCCGCCTCGGGCTTCAGGCCGAAGTAGCAGGCCAGCGCCAGGATCAAAAGGAAGCCGTACCAGAAATAGGAATCGACCTTGGCCGCGAAGGTGGGCGCGAACCGGATGATCTCCAGTTCCGGCCCGTCCGGGTCGGCCTTCTCCGGGTGATCGAGCAGGTGCGCCCCCGGGCTGGCCGGCGTCGCCGCCGGGCTGTAGAGCAGCGGCGCCTCGCCCGGTTTCTCGCCGGGCGGGGCGGGAAGAGTTTTCGTGTCGGTGGATCCCGCCGCGCGGCCGCTCTGGCGCAACGCGGCGCCGCAGGTGGGGCAGAAGCGCCCCTCGTCGGGAACCTCGCTCTGACAGAAGCGGCATTTCACGGCGGCACTCTCCGACCACGGGCAAGAAGCGGAACGATGCGCATGGTAGCCCTCCGCGCCGGAGAGTCAAGGCGCGGGCAACGGGAACCCGGACTTGAGCGACGGGTCGCGCGACGAAACGCTTTTTTCGGCCGCGCTGGTCGCTCACGCTCCCATCTCTGGGCCGGGCCGGTCACGCCCGCGGTTCGCGCGGCGCGCCCGCCGCTTCCCCCGGCAGATGGAAGCGGAACAGGGTGCGGACGCCCGGCTGACTCTCGACCGCGATCCGGCCGCCGTGGGCCGCGAGGATCGACTGGCAGATGCTCAAGCCCAGGCCCGCCCCGCCGTCCGCGCGGCTCCGCGAAGGGTCGGCGCGGTTGAAGCGATCAAAGAGGCGCGGCAATTGCTCGGCCGGGATGCCCACGCCGTGGTCGGTCACCGAGCAGGTCACGCCGCCGTGGGCGTCGTCGGCCGCCGCCTCCACCAGGATCTCGCCGGGCCGGTCGGAGTAGCGGACGGCGTTGGCGATCAGGTTGGACACCGCGACGCCGATCAGCCGCCGGTCGCCGTGGCACAAAAGCCCCGGGGGCGACTCGACGCGGATCGCCAGCGACTTCGCCTGCGCCGCCCCCGCGTGGTCGGCGGCGGCGCGGGCCAGGAGGGCGGAGAGGTCGAACCGCTCGCGGACGGGCGTGGCCGCGCCAGCGTCGAGACGCGCGAGCAGCAGCAGCGCCTCCACGGTTTCTTGCATGCGCACGACGGCGGCCAGGGCGTCGGCCAGCACGGCGCGGTACTCATCGGTGGTGCGCGGGGAGCGGGCGCTCACTTCGATCCGGGTGCGCAGGATGGTGACCGGCGTGCGCAGTTCGTGGGCGGCGTCGGCCGTGAAGCGGGCCTGCTGCTGCCAGGCGAGGCGAAGGCGCTCGAAGGCGGCGTTGAGGGCGTCGGCGAGGCGGTCGATCTCGTCGCCCGACCCGCCGCGCGGCACGCGATGGGCCAGGTTGGCCTCGCGTACCTTCTCGGCCGCGGCCGTGATGGCGGCGATGGGATCGACGATGCGCCGCGAGAGGAACCAGCCCAGCGCCAGGGCCACGGCCAGGCCGGCCGGGGCGATCGCCGCCAAGGTGGCGGCGAGACGGCTCAACAAGGCGTCGGTTTCCCACAGGTTCTCCACCAGCGCCACCGCCACCCGGATGGGAGGCTCCGGCTCGTCGGGTTCATCGTGTTCGATGCGGTAGTCGCGCGCCAGAACGCGAAGGCGGGCGCCGGCCGGGGCGCGGATGGTGCGGGCGGCGGCGGGACCGGGATCGTCTGACGCCGGGGTTTCGGGCGCGACCAGGTCGCCTTCGCGCAGGCCGAGCGCGGAGATGAGAGCGGAGCGCTCGACGACCCTGCCGCTTTCGCGGTCGACCACCATGTAGCCCACCGTCGGGTCGCTCTGTTCGTAGGGCGCGAGGACGGTGGGATTCCAGTCCACCACGATCTCGAAGGGCCTCTGGCGCTGGTCGCGTGGGGCGCGATGTTCGCGGCGGTGGTCGTGGCCGCGCGCGTCCGCGTCTGCGGCCTGCTGCTCGCCGGCTTCTCCACCATCCGCTTGGGCTTCGTCGTCAGGCGACTCGTCGTCTACCCGCTCGCGCTCGACCAGCGCGGCGAGGGCTGCGCCGCGGGCGGCCAGGGCGTCGTCAAGCGCGGCGTAGGTGGAGCGCTCCACGAGCCAGTAGATGGCGGCGGAAAACCCGCCGATGAGCAGCGCCGCCAGCGCCACGTACCAGAGCAGGATGCGGCGGCGGATGGTCAGGCGCACGGTGGGGCCTCATCGTCAAGCATGTAGCCCATGCCGCGGACCGTATGGATGAGCGGCGGGGCGTCCGCTTTGCCCAACGCGCGGCGCAGGCGGGCGACGTAGACCTCGACCACGTTGGAGTCGGGGTCGCCGTCGCGCTCCCAGAGGGCTGAAAGCAGGCGATCCTTCGACACCACCCGTCCGCGGTGCAGCGCGAGGTATTCGAGCAACTGGTACTCCTTGGCCTTCAGAGTGAGCGTGCGGCCGCCGCGGGTGGCGCGCCGCGCGGCGAGATCGATGGAGAGGTCGCCGACCGCGACGATTGAGGCGGTGGCGCGGGCTTCGCGGCGCAGCAGGGTGCGCAGGCGGGCGAGCAGCACCTCGAACGCGAAGGGCTTGGCGAGGTAGTCGTCGGCCCCGGCGTCGAGGCCGCCCACCACGTCGGCCGGGCTATCCCGCGCCGTGAGCATGAGAATGGGCGTCCGGTCGCCGCGGGCGCGCAGCGAGCGGCAGACCTCCATCCCCGACCGCCGGGGAATCATCAGGTCGAGGATGATCGCGTCGTACTCTCCGCCACGGGCGGCCCAGAGCGCCTCCTCGCCGTCGTGGCACACGTCCACGGCGTAGCCCTCTTCCTCCAGCCCCTGCTTCAGCGAGCGGGCCAGCAGCGGCTCATCCTCGACCACCAGGAGGCGGGTCATGGGAGGCGAGGCGAGGGACGAGGGGCGGGGTGTTGGGTGCTGGGTGCTGGGGAGATGGCGAAGGAAGGAAGGTGAGAACGT
>JACQVU010000315.1 GCA_016209585.1 Planctomycetota bacterium | reverse complement strand
GCCCTCGGCCCCGCCCGACGCGATCGGGAAGAGCGGCGCTTCCAGAATGACCGCGCCGCGCCGCGCCAGGTAATGGATCCACTCCCGGCCGCTGGGGCCGATATTGAACACCTTGACGGTCCCGCGCTCGACGACGTGGAGGGCCGCGCACCGCTCGCCTTCGCGAAAGAGCGCCTGGTGAGGCGCCAGCGCCCGATCGCGCGCCTCGTCGGCCAGGGCGCGCCGGCGCGCCGGCAAAAGGCCGGCGAAAAGCGCGACCCCCCCGAGGAAGCGGGCCACCTCTTCCCCACGGCCGCTCATAAAACGGCCCCCGGCACGGGCCGCGGCGGTCGCGCTTCGTGGCCGCCGGTCGCGGCGTAGACCTGGGACGGCGACGACACCGCCGGCGCCGCCGGCTCCAGCAGCGGCGCCACGGCGCCCGCCAGGTAGAACGACCCGGTCACCACGACCAACCCGGCGCCCGGCCGGGCCAGGGAGAGCGCCGCGGCGGCGTCCGGCGCCACGCGCACCTCCGGCACGCCCTGCGCCCGCGCGGCGGCGGCCAGGCGCTCGGCGTCCTCGGCGCGGGGGCCGCGGAAGCGCGTGAAGACGGCGCGCCGAAACAGCGGCGCCAGGATGGGCAGCAGGCGGACGGGGTCCTTGTCGGCGGCGCAGGCGAAGACCAGCGCGCGCTCCACCGCCGGCCAGTCGTGGCGCAGCACGGCGGCCAGGGCGCGGAAGGAGGCCTCGTTGTGGGCGACGTCCAGGATGACCGGCGGCGATCCCGGGAATAGTTGGATGCGCGCCGGCACCAGCGTGCGCGACAGCGCCTCGCCCAGCGTCTCCGCGTCGGCGCGGAAAAGGCGCGCGTCGCCCGCCGCCAGCAGCGCGTAGACCTGCAGGGCCAGCGCGGCGTTCTCGGCCTGGTGCCAGCCGGGATTGCGGAGGGAGAAGCGGACGGCGGAAAGGCCGCGGACCGTGGCCACGAACCGGCGCGGGCCGTCGGCCGCCACGTGGAAGTCGTCCCCCAGCCGCAGCAGGTTCGACCCGGCCCGCCGGGCGGCCTCGTCCACCACCCGCCGGGCTTCGGGCAGCGCCGGGGCGGCGACCACCGGCACGCCGGGCTTGATGATGGCCGCCTTCTCCGCGGCGATCTCCTCCAGCGTGTCGCCGAGAATCTGGGTGTGATCGATGGAGAGGTTGGCGATCGCCGCCACGTCGGGGGTGACCACGTTGGTGGCGTCCAGCCGCCCGCCCAGGCCGACCTCCAGCACGCCGTACTCGCAGCCGGCGGCGCGGAACTCGTCGAGGGCCATGCCGGTGACGATCTCGAAGAAGGTGAGCGGATCGCCCAAGAGGCGCGCCTCCTCCAGGATCGGCAACACCCGGTTCAGCGCGGCCGTGAACGCCGCGGGCGAAAGTTCCCGCCCCGCCACGCGGATGCGCTCGCACATGTGCAGCAGGTGGGGCGAAGTGTACAAACCGGTTCGCGCCCCGGCCGCGCCCAGCAGCGCCGCCAGGTACTCCACGGTGGAGCCTTTGCCCTTCGTGCCCGCCACGTGGGCGACGCGGTAGGCGCGGTCGGGCCGGCCGGCGCGCTCCACGAACCGCGCCATCCGCGACAGGTCCACGCCGCGCAGGGCGGCGGCGTCCATCCGCTTCTCGTAGTTGGTGAACCGCGCGAGATAGGCGTAGGCCTCGTCGAACGAGCCGAGAGCGTGCGTGCTCATCGCGCCATTCTACCCCGGACGCCGGGAGCGTCGGCCACCCGCGGGGCACATATAGCGCGTCGCGTGGATAGGAGCGACTCTCGTGGTCGCCCTTCGCCGTCCGCCGGGACGCGGGGCGCGGGGCGCGGGACGAGGGGGGAGACGCCGGGAACGCGGGAACGTGGGAACGTGAGCGCCCGGACCAAGAGATGGGAGCGTGAGCGACCGGTCTGATAGTGCGCCCGTGAGGGCGAAATAGGTTCCAACCCGCCCCGACGGGTGGTGGTACAATCATGAGTTTGGGCGTCTCTTGGCCCGGCACGCGCCGCCGCGCGGGAGAGCGGGCAGGCAGCGGCTTCTCGTTTCGGGGGAGATCATGGGGAAGCGTCTTCTCTGGTTCCTGCGCTTGGCCGGCGGCGTGGTGTTCATCGTCGCGATCCTCGGCGCCGCCTTTCTCTTCTTCGGCGGCGACGAAGCCCTGCGCCTGGCAGATGAGGCCGCCGCCCGGTTCGGCCTGGACCTGGGGGCGGCCGGCGGGCGTGGGCAAGCGTTGCAGGCGCGAGCGGCTGAACCGCGCCCTACGCGCACGCGCGCGCCCGGCCAGGCGGAGACCCCCGCGAGCGAAGGTGAACCGGATGGCGGCGTGGGCACGGGCACGGGCAGGGAGGAAACCAAGAACGGCCCGGCCATGTCGGGATCGATCCCGGCGCCTGCCACGGGCGCGGTCGGCGGCAAAGGCGGCGGCGGCGCTGACGCGAAGGGCCAGACGAGCGGGCCGGCCGCGCCCGAAGCCCCCAAACGCTCCGCCGCGCTGGAGGCGATGCGGCGGAGTTCGGCCGCGTGGAATGAGCGCAGCGACGCGGCGCGGCAGGCCGGCGACCTGGGCCGGTTGGTGGTGACGGTGTTGGACACCGAGGGGGCCAAGGTGGCTGCGGCGACGGTTTCGGTCTACACCCGCCGGTTCTTCACCGATCTCTCCGGCCACGGTCTCGCGGCGTTCCAGAAGGATACCGACGACACCGGCTCCGTGACGTTCGAGGACGTGCCCTCGGGCGCCTATGAGGTCTGGGCAGAGAAGGCGGAGGCTGAAGGGGTGGCCGAGGAGTTGCGCCTCGCACGCGGGCAGAGCCTCCCGGTGACGATCACGCTCCGGCGCGGAAACGGAACGATCAAGGGCCTGCTGGTGCTTCACAAGCCTGGCCAGCCCGACGCGCCGATCGCCGGCGCGATCCTCTGGGCCTATTCCGGCGATGGGGAGGTGATCGGGTCGAGCGAGACCGACAAGGGCGGGCATTTCCGGCTCGCGAACCTGCCGACGGGTTTCGCCTACGTGGGTGTCCGCAGGTTGCCCGGCGCGTTCGACCAGTCCGTGGATTCCGACCTGGTGCGCGCCACGGTCGGCGCCACGAACCTCGTGGTGCCCGCCTTCCCCGCCGACATTCTGGTGCGGGTGGCGGTGAAGCAGCCGAACGGGCAACCAGCCCCCGGGGCGGAGGTTCTCGCATACCGTGCGGAGGATGACGCCGCCGCGCGCGCCATTCGCCGGTCGGTGGCGGACCCCGCCGTCACGGACGAGCGCGGCGAGTGCGGGTTCGGGCTCTTCGCGGCTGGGCGAATCGTCATCGAAGCGGCCGATGGGATCTTCGGTCCGGTGGTCACGGAAGTGGAGATTCCACTCAAGGCCGAACCGGGGAAGGAGCCGCCGCCCGTGGTGGTCACGTTGACGGGCGGCGCGGCGCTCTCCGGCCGGGTGATCGACGCCGACAGCAAAGCCCCGATTGAAGACGCCATGGTGCGGCTGGTGAACGTGGCGCGGATCGGCGGCAAGACTATCGACCTCTCCGGCTCGACCGCCATCCTGACCGTCTCCACCGCTGACGGCCGTTTTCGCCTGACGGGGTTGCCGGCGGGCGAGGCGCGGGTGGCCGTGGAGCACGAGGAATACACGACCGAAACGCTCACTATTCCGCTTCCCGCCGATCAGACCACGGAGCGCGACCTGGCGCTCATCGCCCACGGTGGCGCCCTGAAGGGAACGGCCTGGACCGACACCGGCCTGCCCTTGCCCAACGCCCGCGTGACGCTGACGGTGCGGGAACAGATTTTCGCCTCCGGCAGCCCGTTCCGCGGGCGGGCGACGTGGACCAACGCGCGCGGCGAGTATGAGATGTTGCGCATTCCGCCCGGCAGTTACGTGGTCACGCTGGAGCCGCCCGCGCCGGCCGCGGGGCAACCTCCGCAGAACGAAGCCGACGAATCCCGCCGGAGCAAGTTGGTTGACTTGGGTTACGGCGAGACGGAGACGGTGGACTTCGGTTCGCCGTTCAAGCCTTCCATTCGGGGAACGATGCGGGTGGGCGGCCTGCCGCGGCCGAACAACCACGTCTACCTGGCGCGGTCGGAGGGATCGGCGCGCACCAACGTCGCCGAGGCGATCACGGGGGAGGACGGGGCGTTCACCTTCCCCGACCTCGCGGCGGGGGAATACTACATCTACACCGAATGGAAGACGGCCACCGTCAATCGTTCAGCCACGCTGGACCCCGGCGAGCGTGAGGAGGTGGTTGACCTGACGGTGGAGGAGACCGGCCTGCGGGCAACGATGGTCAACTCGAAGGGCGAGAAGGTGAAGGAGGGCGACGTCTTCCTGGAGCGGTACGCGGGCGACGAGTTCATCGGCTCGGTGGCCGACATGACGCGGCGCTTCGCCGGGCGCGGGGAGATCGCCGACGGCGTGGTGGAACTCACCGGCCTGACCGCCGGAACCTATCGCCTGCGGCTGGCGCCCTGGGGCACGGCCTATGTTTTTCTTGAAAACGTGGAAGTGCACCAGGGGCTGGTGAGCGACCTGGGGACGATCACCGGGCCGCCCGACCACGCGGTGGCGGGCAAGATCACGCTGCCCGACGGCTCGCCGGCGGTCGACGTGCGGATCACGGCGCTGGACTCCAAGGGGCGCTACCTGACCGTCGTGGCGGTGGAGAAGTCGAAGGCCGGCGGCGGGGCCTACGACCTGTGGGGCCTGGACCGCGGGGAGTACACGGTGATGTACGACAAGGCCGGGTACCAGCCCATCTTCGACGCGGTGACGGTGGGCGACGGCAACGTCGAGCGCAACTTCGCCCTGGCGTCCGGCCCGACCGTGGTGGCGCGCGTGACCGACCCGACGGGGGCCGTGGTGAAGGGGCTGCAAGTGAAACTGATGGACGCCGCGGGCCACCTCATCCGCTTCCAGGTGTTCGAGAGCGACCTGTTCAAGCGCACCGACGTGACCGACGGGCGCGGGCGGGTCACCTTCCCATCGGTGGCGCCGGGCGCGACGCGCGTGCTCATCGACAACCCGAAGTGGGCGCCGGTGGACCAGACGTTCGAGGCCCCCGCGAGCGGCGAGTTCGTGGTGGAGGTGGCGGTCGCGCCCCGGAAGGTCAGCGACAAGTGAGCGGCGGGTCATGAAACTTCTCGTCGAAGACAAACAGCGTGTGCTGGCGGAACTCGTCGCCTCCCTCGCCGGCGAACCCAATGACCTTCCACTGGATATTGTTCCCATCCGGGCCGACGCGAAGGCCGGGTCCGAGCCCCGGGGGTGAGCAGCGGCGCCGGCGCCACCGTCGCGCTCGCGCGCCCGTCAGCCCAGTTCATCATAGACCCGCCGGCGGAAGGCCAGGCCGTTGGCGGCGGCGATGCGCTCGCAGGCGGCGATGTCCACCCCCGGGAAACCGTCGAGCGCCGTGAGCACCACCTGCGGCACGTGCAGCCGGGCGCGGCGGGCGAACTCCAGCATGGCGCCGAAGTTGTCGGCGCCGGGGAAGTCGGTCCGCATGATCTTTTCGTACTGGGCCGGGTTGGCGGTGTTGAGCGAGATCGAGAGCACGTCGAACTTCCCCGCCAGGTCGGGCGTGATGTCGCGCCCCCATTGCAGGTTCCCCAGGCCGTTGGTGTTCAACCGCACCGTCGCGCCCGCGGCCTTGAGCCGTCCGGCGCTCTCCAGCAACTCGGGCAGGCGAAGCGTCGGTTCGCCGAAGCCGCAGAAAACGACCTCGCTGAACCGCGTCGGATCGCCCACGGCGGCCAACACCTCATCCGGGGTAGGCTCCTGTGCCTGGGGCAGGCCCAGGTTGTGCCCCTTGATCACCGGCCGCGTCGCCCGCGGGCAGAAGACGCACCCCGCGTTGCAGCGGTTGGTGAGGTTGACGTAGAGCGCGCCGCGAATCTGGTAGACGATGCTCGCCTTTTCCATCTCCGGGTCGCGGACGCCGAAGAGTTCCAGCGCGTTGCGCGAGGTGACCCGCGCCACGTCGTCGAACGACAACCCCCGCAGCGCGGCCACCGCCTCGGCCACCAGGCGCACGTGGGCGGGTTCGTTGCGCCGGCCCCGGAACGGCGCGGGCGCCAGGTAGGGCGAATCGGTCTCGATGACCATCTGTTCCACCGGCGTCGCCCGCGCCACCTCCCGCGTGCGCTCCGCGTTCTTGAAGGTCACCGTGCCGGGAATCGACACCAGCAGCCCGCGAGCGATGAACCGGGCCGCCTGCGCGGCCGTTCCGCCGAAACAGTGCATCACGCCGCGCAACCGTCCGCCCCGCCGCGCGAGCGTCGCCTCCACCGCCTCCTCCGCCTCCCGGCAGTGGATGACCACCGGCTTGCCCGTCTCTTGTGCCAGGTCGAGTTGGCGCTCGAAGGTCGGTTGCTGCGCGTCGCGCGGGGCGCGATCTCCGTGGAAATCGAGGCCGATCTCCCCCACCGCCACCATCTTCGGGTGGCGCAGAAGGTCGCGGATGGCCGAGAACTCGCTCTCGGTCGCCGCGGCGGCGTCGTGCGGGTGGACGCCGGCCGTGGCGTAAACGCCGGGAATCTCCTCCGCGAGTCGCAGCGCGCGCCGTGCGCCGTCGGCCCCGACGCCGATACAGATGAAGTACCGCACGCCGGCGTCGGCCGCGCGGCCGAGCATCTCGGCGAAGTCGCCGGCGAATTCCGGCCCGTCGATGTGACAGTGGGAGTCAACCAGCATCGGGGCGAGGGGCGAGGGACGAGGGGCGAGGGGCGAGGAACGCGGGGCGAGGGGCGGT